>CAZBYM010000198.1:0-7687 GCA_964495745.1 uncultured Chryseobacterium sp.
TAGGAAACACTTTGGAACGTGTAGAATGAAATTCCGATTGGCAACGTGAAATTTGGAATTTCAAGATGCCAGCCGAAGAGGGAATTCAGATTTTCGTAGAGAAATCCGCTGTACTTGAAAACGACAAGCAGTCCGATGTTGAAAATCACCGATGATACGATTCCAATCTTGGCCTTTCGGGTTCCTTTGTGCTTTTGAATGTAGAGAGCATTCAGATAATCGACAGAACACGAAAAAAGCAACAGGAAAATCCACACGGGTTCGCCCCAAGCATAAAATACAAACGAAAAAAGTGTGAGAACAACGTTCCTGAAATTGGCGTGCTTGGTAATGTAATACAGCGCCAGATTTAGCGGTAAGAAAATGTAAAGGAAAATCAGGCTGGCAAATACCATACTAGCTTGTGACGATCAATTATAGGGTTGTTCGGCGATTCTGTGTCGAATTTAAGGTATTTATGGTTTCAGGAGGAATTGCATGGATGAGTGTTTATTATTACTGAATAAGTGTAAAAGAGTTTGGAGTTGCACGTCATCGCGACGCAGGAAGCGATCCCCTGTTGCGAAGACGAATGTTTCCAGTCATCTGCGTCGTCACGAACAAGCAACTCCAAACTATTCCGTATTTCAGTACTGATCATGTCATCACGCGCAATTCTTTTCCTCCTGATTGGAGTAACGACTTCGCTTGATGCCCGCCTTCCCGATCTCATTCCCTACCGTAAAGCAAATACGGGGTTCAATACTGGGAAGATTAGCCTCACATTCTCAATTCCAAAATTCTCCATTTCCCAAGGGAGAATTGAAAATTGCCAATTGAAAATGGAAAATCAACTCTAATTTGGTTGAAATTGCGCTATTTTGAACGAAATATTTGTCCAAGAACAATTTTTATCTACATTTGCACTCCAATTTTCAATACAAGAAGTCATGTCAAAAGTTTGTCAGATCACAGGAAAGAAGACTATCACTGGTAACAACGTGTCGCACTCGAACCGTCGTACCAAGCGTACTTTCCAACCAAATATTCACACGAAGCGTTTTTTCCTTGAGTCTGAAAAGAAATGGATCACTTTGAAAGTGACTACATCTGGAATGCGCACCATCAATAAAATTGGTTTAGCACAAGCTCTTAAGCGTGCTAAAGAAAAAGGATTTATCGCCTAACCGAATTATAAATCAAAACGCACAGAACGCTGCCTCGAAAGGGTGGCGTTTTTTTGTGCCTGATTTACCGTTCGCTTCGCTCACTGCTTCATTTTTTTGCCACAGATTACGCTGACCGAGTCATCGCGAGGAACGAAGCGATCCCCTCTTCGAAGACGGGATTGCTTCGTTCCGCTTCGCTACTCTCGCAATGACCCGTAATCTGCGAATCTGCGGCAAACCTTTTGCAGTGAGCGTAGCGAACTCTACCGCTCATCACTCTCCCCGTAATCATTCCAATCACCTTTCGTACTTTTAGATTTCACATGAGAAAATCAATTGTCATTCATTTTGTATGCGCTCTTGTTTTCGCACTTTGCTTCTCCGGTAAAGTCAGCGGACCGGATTACGACACAGATTTGCTATCTGCTGAATTTCATCAGGGCAGACGCGATGCTCTTCGTAAATTAATGCCGGATAGTTCCGTTGCCGTTTTCTTTTCTGCTCCTGTTCATACACGAGCCAATGATGTACAGTTTGACTTCCATCAGGATCCGAATTTGTATTATCTCACCGGATTACGTGAGCCAAATGCCGTTCTGCTTGTATTCAAAGAGAAGCGAAAAATTGATACACTTTTCACTGACGAAATCATGTTTGTACAAAAGAGAAGTGCGCGAGATGAGTCATGGACAGGTAAACGTTACGGTCCTGCAGGAGTAAAAGAACATTTCAAGATTGCAACAGTTCTCGAAGGCAAGGAGTTCATGGAGCTGCCGATTGATTACAAGAAGTTCACAAAAGTCATGTATTTCCCATTGCCACAAGACGTAAGCGACAACAAATACGATAAAGCCGATTTGTACAAAATGGTTGAACATTTTCGAAAGAAGACAGAGAAGAACAAGAACAATGATGTTTCGCGGCTTACGGAATGCATGGCCATGTTGCGTCAGATTAAATTGCCGGAAGAAATGGTGTTGCTTCGGAAAGCAATTGAGATCAGCAACAATGCACATATGGAATTGATGCGTGCGTTGGATTCAACCTGGGCGGAATATGAGGTGCAGGCGGCAATTCAGTATGAGTTCATGAAGCACGGTGCGGAAGCATGCGGATATCCTAGCATTTGTGGAGCGGGCGAGAACTCCTGTATTCTTCATTATGTGACGAACCGGAAACCAATGGAACACAACGATCTTATTGTTGTCGATTGTGGAGCTGAATATCATGGATACACAGCTGACATCACGCGAACTTTACCTGCGAATGGGAAATTTTCCGTTGAGCAAAAAATAATTTACGATATCGTATTGGAATCTCAGCTTGCTGGAATTGCGAAGTGCAAAAAAGGAAATGAATTCCGTGATCCGCACAACGCAGCGGTGAAAGTCATCAAGAAACGACTGAAAGAACTTGGAATAATTCAGAAAGACGAAGATTATGTCCTGTACTTCTTTCATGGATCTTCTCACTACCTCGGACTTGATGTCCATGACGCAGGATTGTTTGGCGCACTTACTCCAGGAAATGTAATTACTGTCGAGCCGGGTATTTATATTCCTGCAGGAAGTCCTTGTGACCCTAAATGGTGGAACATCGGAATTCGTATTGAGGACGATATTCTTATCACTGAAGGTGAGCCCGAAAATTTGTCAGGTTCAGTTCCGAAAACCACGTTTGACATTGAGAAAATGATGGCAGAGGACAGTTATCTCAATGAAAAAAAATAAACTGCGTGGCCATGAGAAAAATAGTTGCCGTTTCTTTAGTTTTCTCAGCTGCGATGTTATCTGTTTTATTTTCTGCTGATGATTCTTCTGCTAATCCCATCGTATCCGCGATAGATTCTTCCGGAACCAGAACACTCATTCTGCTGCGTCACGCAAAATCAGATAAAAGCAACATGTCTATTCCTGACATTTCCCGGCCGCTCGAAGAAAGTGGAAGAAAGGAAGCGGAAGAAATGGGAGAAATTCTGGCAAAAGAAATCGCTCATGTCGATCTAATCGTATCAAGTCCTTCTTTACGCACAAGACAAACGTTGGAAATTATCTGTAAGAAAATCGGTTATGCGTATGACGCTGTACAATGGGATTCTTCATTATACGCTTGTTCAGGCGATCATTTATTGGCGCGGATTCGGCAGGCGGAGAATGTCTACAAGACTGTGATGTTTGTTGGACATAATCCATCCATTACGGATGCCGCAAATGCGCTGCAAACGAAGGAAAACATCATCGAAGTGAAGACTTGTGGTGTTGTAACAATTGATTTTGTCGATTGCAATTGGGCTGATGTTTCACGCGAAAAAGGCAACCTTCGATTTTACATCAAACCTAATTAATTGTTTCTACCAGTTACAATAATAGTTTGATTATCAACAAGATGTATACGATCGCCAGTTTTGCCTCGGAAAATTGAGAATTGAGAATTGAAAATTCGCCAATTTTCCCTACTTTTGCCGTCCCTTAATAAAGTAAAACAATGGCTAAGAAAGGCAATCGCATCCAGGTAATTCTTGAATGCACAGAGCACAAAGACAGCGGACAGCCGGGAACTTCTCGTTACATCACTACGAAGAACAAGAAGAATACTCCTGATCGTATCGAAAAGAAAAAGTACAACCCAATCCTGAAGAAGGTTACGGTTCACAAAGAAATTAAATAACCTGCCTGCCGGCAGGCAGGTCACATCAATAGTATAAAGTCATGGCAAAGAAAGTAGTTGCTACTCTGAAAACTGGTGAAGGAAAACAGTTCACCCGCGTGATCAAGATGATCAAATCACCTAAGACAGGTGCATACGCGTTTAAGGAAGAAGTGGTTCATAACGACCACATCAAGGATTTCCTTGCTAACAAAAAGTAATTTTACTTCATCAAAGTAAACCTCGAAGCTTCTTTCCCTGAAAGGAGCTTTCGTTGTTTCTGATACTTCAGCTCGCACATGGGAATTTTTGGATTCTTCAACAAAGAGAAAAAGGAAAGTCTGGATCAAGGTTTGTCAAAAACCAAGGAAGGATTCTTCTCCAAAATTGCGCGTGCCGTAGTTGGAAAATCTGAAGTTGATGCTGAAGTTCTGGATAATCTCGAAGAAGTTTTGATCACTTCTGACGTTGGTGTAGAAACAACTTTGAAAATCATCAAACGAATTGAAGCTCGTGTTGCTCGCGACAAGTTTGTGAACACAACTGAACTCGACAAAATTCTTCGTGATGAAATTGCTGCACTTCTCGAAGAAAACAAATCTGCAGACACTCCTGATTTTGATATTCCAAAAGATAAGAAGCCATACGTAATCATGGTTGTGGGAGTCAATGGTGTTGGAAAGACTACAACAATCGGAAAGCTTGCTTACCAGTTCAAACAATCGGGCAAGAGTGTAATTCTGGGTGCTGGAGATACATTTCGTGCAGCGGCAGTTGATCAACTTGCAATTTGGGCTTCACGTGTTGATGTTCCAATCATTTCACAGGGAATGGGAGCAGATCCCGCTTCTGTTGCCTTCGACACATTGAGTTCGGGCCTTGCTAAAGGATCTGACGTGATTATTATTGACACAGCAGGACGCCTTCACAACAAGGTGAATCTGATGAACGAGTTGGGCAAGATCAAGAAAGTAATGCAGAAGGTTATTCCTGATGCTCCGCACGAAGTTCTGTTAGTGTTGGATGGTTCTACCGGACAAAATGCTATCGAACAGTGTAAACAATTTACTGCGGCGACTGATGTTACTGCGCTTGCAATTACAAAACTCGACGGGACAGCAAAAGGCGGAGTTGTAATCGGAATTTCTGATCAATTCAAAATTCCTGTACGATACATTGGCGTAGGAGAAAAGATGACCGATCTTCAGGTATTCAACAAAACGGCATTCGTCGACTCTCTTTTTTCAAAATAAGAACAGCATTAACTCTTCTGGCGCGACGTTTCGTTATGATGCACGGTCGTTTTTTTGTATCATAGTAGGCGCATGCGTATTCTGATCCCGATTCTATTTCTCTTGTTCCCAGCTTTCTGTGGTGCGCAATTCGTGCATGTAAATCAAGAAGGAAAGGAGATTTCGTTTGGTAGTCAGGTAGAATTTTTTGAAGACACAACTCGCGACCTTACTTTCGATGATGTAGTTTCAAATTCATTCTCTTCCCGTTTTCAACTTTCCCAAAAAGCAATCCTGAATTTTCAAACTACGCAGTCTGCAATATGGCTTAAGACATCTTTAGTTTGTGATGAATCAGGATTGTATTTTATTCGAATATCGCCGCAGCTGATCGATTACATTACAGTTTATGCGAAGGAGAAAGGTGAGTGGCGAAAGCAAGAAGGAGGTTACAGTACATGGAATCAACCGAAATTGTACGAGGGGCCAACTTGGATATTCAGTACGAGAGGTGAGAAGGGGGATACTATTCCTTTGTTGATTCGCATGGCAAGCGACATGCCTATGATTTTCATGATTCATGTTGGAAATCCGGTTGCAACGGAACAAGTAATTATTCCGCTTACCACATTCAACGGAATTTATCTTGGAATCATGTTGCTCATGATTCTTTATAACATGTTTCTATTCATCACGAATCGACAGTATGTGTATTTACACTACAGCCTTTACACATTGTTCGCCGGTTTATTTGTAAGCTATACGAGTGGTGCAACCAGTATTTTACCTGGATGGGTAAATGGACTGCACTTTTCAAATTTGGTAATAGCTCCCGGGTTATTTGGTGTATTTGGAATGATTTTCACCAAGGCTTTCCTCGGAACACCCAAGTATTTCAAAAATTTTCAGCGATGGTATCTGGTCTTGTTTGTTTTGGTCTTGGCTTCATTAATTATTGGTTTTGTTGACCGACGTTCAAGCGGTTTTGCGATCCAGATTTGTGGTGGCTTATTCACCCTGGTTATGATTTATGCCGGTATCAAAGTATTGCGTGCTGGTTACAAACCTGCTATTTATTATATCTGTGGATTTGGATTTTACATGGTTTGTCTGCTGGTCTATATTGCTTTGGGTATTGTCGAAGTAAACACAGGTTCATTCCAACCCTATTTTCTATTGATGATCGGTTCTGCAATTGAAGCCGTTGTTCTTTCATTCGCCATTGGAGATAAACTCAACAATGCTAATCGTCAAAAGCTTGAAGCTGATCGCGCGAAACTTGAAGCGATTCAAGAGAATGAACGCATTCTTCGGGAACAAAACGTTGAATTGGAACGAAAAGTGAGTGAACGTACTTTTGAAATTCAACATCAGAAGGAAATTATCGAAGAGAAAAACAAAGACATCCTCGACAGTATACATTATGCAAAAAGAATTCAACGCGCGCTTTTAGCTTCAGATAACCTGCTTTCTGAAAATCTTCCGGAACATTTTGTTCTCTACAAACCTAAAGATATTGTCAGCGGAGATTTTTACTGGGCAGATAAATTGGCCAATGGAAAATTTCTACTCCTTGTTGGAGATTGTACTGGTCATGGTGTTCCTGGTGCATTCATGTCGTTGCTGAATATATCGTTATTACATGAATCAACTCGCGGGTTGAGTATTGAACGTGCCGATTTACTTCTGAATAAACAACGCGAAGCAATTATTGCCGCGCTGAATCCAAGTGGAGCACAGGAAGTATCGAAAGACGGAATGGACTGCGTGATGCTAAGTTTCGATTTCGAGAAAATGAAGTTGCAATTTGCTTGTGCCAATAATCCGTTGTGGATACTTCGTGCTGGCGTAATCATAGAATTCAAGCCCGACAAGCAACCTGTTGGTGTGCATGAGGGAGATTTCAAACCATATACACTTCACGAATTTGATTTACTGCGAGGTGATATTGTTTACTCATTCACCGATGGATTCGCTGATCAGTTTGGCGGACCTCGCGGTAAGAAATTCAAATACAAACAACTGAAGGAAACATTAGTGATGATCAGCGCAGATTCTATGGAGATTCAACAATCGTCACTGGAAAAACGCTTCGAAGATTGGCGCGGTAATCTTGAACAGGTTGACGATGTAATGATTATTGGCATCCGCGTTTGATTGACAAGCTGATTGTGGTTGGAGATATATTCAGATCAACCAACAATTTCATTCGACAAGATCGTTGTTATCGCTGTTAAGTTTGATGCAAACCTGCGTGCTCGAATGGTATCTGCCGAATGATAAGTGGGTTGGAAATCTGAACCATTTATTACTATCTTCCCTTCATGAAGCCCCTTTGCATCAAACCAGATTCATTTTTGAATTTAGCCATGTACAAGGTGATTCTGCTTATTACTCTGCTCAATGCAACTTCTGGGTTTTCACAAAACAAGCATAAGGTCGATAGCCTGCTGGCAGTTACAAAATCTTCTCAACACGACACTGCAAAAATAAAAGCATACAAAGATTTGTGCTGGGAATATCGTCTTTTTGATACGACGATTGCATGCAACTACGGAAGAGAAGGGTTGCGCCTGGCTGAGGAAGGTACACATGCCCGCTTGGCCGGCCATATCAGTAACAACCTGGGATGGACATATTACGTGGCACTGGATTATGGAA
>CAZBYM010000199.1:0-7667 GCA_964495745.1 uncultured Chryseobacterium sp.
GGGGAACGATCGGCAGCGCCCAGTAATCGTCTGCAGCTCCGTCGCCATCCCAATGAAATTCTTGGAATTCTTCCTGACTCGCGAGAAAAACCATACGACATGCATGATATCATTAACCGTTTAGTTGATGAATCTACATTTGATGAATACAAAGAACTCTACGGGCAATCCATTCTCTGCGGACTAGCACGAATCGATGGTTGGGCTGTTGGAATTGTTGCGAACCAACGTAAAGTGGTGAAGAGCAAGAAAGGTGAAATGCAATTTGGAGGTGTTATCTATTCTGATTCCGCAGAGAAAGCTGCGCGTTTCATTATGAATTGCAATCAAAAGAAAATCCCGCTCGTATTTTTGCAGGATGTTACAGGATTTATGGTTGGTTCTCGTTCTGAAGCAGGTGGAATTATCAAAGACGGAGCGAAAATGGTAAACGCCATGAGCAATTCTGTTGTTCCGAAGTTTACAATTGTCATTGGTAATTCATATGGCGCTGGAAATTACGCGATGTGCGGAAAAGCATATGATCCACGATTAATTGTTGGATGGCCAACCGCAAAAATTGCCGTGATGGGTGGATCACAAGCGGCGAAAGTACTTTTGCAGATACAAGTGAGCGCCCTGAAATCACAAGGCAAAGCTGAAATTACTCCTGAAGAAGAGAAAGAATTACTCGATAAAATCACACAACGTTACGACTCTCAAACAACTCCATACTATGCAGCTGCACGTTTGTGGATCGATGCCGTAATTAATCCGCTCGATACGCGTACATGGATTTCCATGGGTATTGAAGCTGCGAATCATTCTCCGATTAAGAAGAAGTATAATGTTGGGGTGATACAGACGTAGGTAATGTGGTAATGGGTTAATGGGTTAATGGGTTATTGGGTTATTGGGTTATTGGGTTATTGGGCGGAATCCTAATTGTCTAACTTCGGCTCCGCTCAGTTTGACAATATCCTTCGAACAAAATTAGTTTAAGAACGAAGTACTCAAAAGTTGCTTTTTGATCTGGCGCGTTTGAAACCAATTGTCAGACTGAGCGGAGCCGAAGGGTGACATGAGGCCAATTTCAAGTTGTATCTTCATCAGGTTTCGGTGTTATACCAGTTATAACAAACCCTCATGAAAACAATTACAAAATTCATATTAGCCGCTTCACTTCTTTTTATGGCCGGTGCTTTCATACAAGCCAGTTCAAGTCACGTTGTCACAACCATTCCAGCGACAATAGCTTCGAGAGATACAATCAAATTCTATGCGGTTGCATTGCATTCTGAAACCAGAAACGGTATTACGACTTATCAGGTCAATGGACTTCCTGCGAGCAAAACGGAGTACGATAAATACAAACGAGGGTATGAAGAAATTGGAACGTGCAAACCATGCTACATTCGCACGTATTCGATAAACGACAGTATCATGTACGAAGGAGATCAATTCACTGATTGTCCAGTAGGATATTGGAAAGAATACTACAACACTGGCGAAGTTAAGGTTGAAGGACAATACAAAACAGATGAAACCGGTAAGTGGAACTCGAAGAAATCTGACAAATGGTGCGGCGTAAAACATGGAAAGTGGACTTATTATGGGCAAAGCGGAACAGTTGACTCTGTTGTGCATTACGTGAATAATACACGCGTGCGATGAAATTTCGCGTCGCCACCTTTTTGAGTTTTGCGCTTCTCATTGCTCAAGTCGGAATCACCCAACAGCACACCTACTTCTCCCTCACTGACACAACATTCACCGTTGGCTCCGTTTACACCACTTGCAACATTCACTATGATCTCAACGGGCACAGCACAATTCGCGAAGAAAGTCATCCGTGCCTCGATTCACTGTCTGACTTTGTTATGCGTCATCCTGAGTTAATTTTCGAAATTTGTTCGTACACAGATCAGCGTGGTAGTGATTCATCCAATCTCAAACTGTCGCAAGCGCGTGCAAGCATAGTCAAGAATTATTTAGTTGAACACGGTGTTTCTGAAAATCGTTTGGCTGCAGTTGGTTATGGAGAATTGTATCCAATTGTTGAAGAAGAAGAAATCAACTCACACACCGATAAAGCCAAACGAGAAGAACTGTACCAGCAGAACCGCAGGACAGAATTCAGAATACTGCACATCTACCCGTCCGTATTTTCACTTGCGGATACAATTTTTTCTGTCGGATCTATTTTACGCTGCAGGGTTTTGTTTGATCTGAACAAACCGACTATTCGCCCTGAATCATTTCCCATTCTCGACTCTTTAGCGGCCTTTCTACTTGAACACAGTAATCTTTCAATCGAAATCAGGGGCCACACAGATACGCGGGTTTCGGATAAATACTCTACTTGTCTTTCGTGCAACAGAGCAAAAGCCATTGTTGAATACTTGAAATCCAAAGGCGTTGCAGCTGAACGCATGAGAGCGATAGGTTTTCAGGGTAAAGCACCATTGATTACCAATAACTATATTCTCAAAAGAACCTCCAAAGAAGCACAGGAAGAACTGCATCGACTTAACCGACGCATAGAAATCAAGATTCTCGAAGTGAAGTAATTCGAAAGGGCTGGCATTTTGCGCGCATTTGCAAATTAGCAAATTAACCCACTAGCAAATTAATCATTCGTAAACCGCTCTCTCCCCTTCTCTCTTATTCCATTGGAAGTTGAGAAATATGCCAAGCGCAGCGTGATGGAGAAAACTTGATTGGTACCCAAGAACAACAAAACTATATGGTTGTTGATACGCTTGCTCGGTATAATCGTAATCGTAGTCTTGCGTAACGCCGGTATATGAAACAGAAATTCCAGCATTCATGTACCAATGCAAAGACAATTGTCGCATGTAAGCGAACTCTGCATCAAATGCCAGATTGATTTCGTTGGTTCGTGGTGCCGAATATTCCATCTGAATAAAATTGTTCGAACCATTCTCCTGAAGAATTGCGATTCCATAAGCATGATCAAACTTGCCATACCCGACACCTAAACAAAATGTGGCGTTGAACGGTTCCTTACCAAACCGATAAACAAACTGTGGCGTGAGATAGCGGTACTTATAACCGCTACGAAGATCACTATACTCATAGACCAGCTTGTAACCCGAGTAAGCCATGTTCCAGTAATCGCTAAGCTCACTTCCGTTGCCTTGTCTACCAACTTGTCCCGCAAGAATTCTGAATCCAAACTTTTCTTTAAACAGAAATGTCAAGTTCTCGCGAAAATCTAAATAGATTCGATTTTCATCGTGAAGCAAATCATAACGCTGGTTCAATTTTTCAACCGGGCCGAAAGAAAATCCGAGTCCAATTCCTGAACCCACAGAAACGCAGAATCCCGGAACAGAATCTCTCTGCGCATTCATTCGAACACAAAACATCAAGAAAAATACGATCAGAAATACTTTTCTCACTGCAAAAGATTTATTGAAGTTGTTGTATCTGTAAGAATTCGGGCATCATCAAAAACCATCTTTACCACAAATTTATACGCACCTGGAGTCTGTGGTCCTTTCATCAGCCACAAATCGTCGGGATCATGTGTTGGATAATAATCGCGGGTATCGGGAAATTCTGCAACCACATCGTTCACAGAAGAGCCAATTCCAGGACCAGCGATGAAATATTCATTTAGCGAAACTCCTGCAGGATGCAAAGAATCGAAATTCTGCAAAGAAAATATTTCAACTGAAACAGGAACATTCAATCCTGCATATGTGTTGTTATTATCTACGGCGTAGAAACCTGTGAGATCCGAAACATAATTGATACGTAAGACATACGCGGAATCACCGACACTTGTTCCGGCGGTCACTAAATATGCACCAGCATTGTCATTGTGCGTTAACTTAATACCAACTGTAGAATAGCTAATAATATCCTTCTTGCATCCTTTCGAAAGCAAACAAAAGGAACAGCAAATAAATAACAGACGAAATAATCGGGTCATTACACCAAATATACAGAAACGGCGACTTCTTTTTGCAAGTACTGTGACGAATCTACCTAACTTTCAATTTCACAACAACACAGGCTTATGACATTCTTGAAAATTTCATCACGCGCACCAAAAACTTTCAGTAAAGAAAAAACAAAAGCGAAAACAGATTTGCTAAAGGCTCAAATTTCTGACTATCAGAAAATACTTTATGCTGAAGGCAAACGAAGTTTACTCATCATTTTACAAGGTGTTGATGCTTCAGGAAAAGATGGACTGGTTGCCGACGTATTCAATGGGCTCAATCCACTTGGGGTAAGTGTATCCGCATTCAAGGCTCCTTCAACCTTGGAACGATCTCACGATTTTCTCTGGAGAATCCATGCTGCGACTCCAGCTTCTGGCATGATTCACATTTTCAACAGATCACACTATGAAGACATTCTGGTTCCTACAGTTGAAAAATACGTCGATGAAAAAGCACTACAAAAGCGCTACACGGACATAAATAATTTCGAGGCGATGCTTCAGAATAATGGAATCGTAATTCTTAAGTTCTATTTACACATTTCCAGGGAAGAACAATCTGTGCGGCTGAAAGAACGCAAGACAAATCCCAAGAAATTCTGGAAACACAACGATGACGACTGGAAAACACGTCGAAAATGGGATTCATACATGGCAGTTTATGAATCAATATTCAAGAAGTGCTCTGTTCCTCAATGGACGATAGTTCCGTCAGATCAGAACTGGTACAAAGAATACGTTGTTGCTGAGAAGGTATGCGATGCACTTTCACGTATGAAATTGAAATATCCAACCCTAACCAAAAAATAGTAGTTACGAGGAGTGACATTGATCAGGCCCGATCATTGCACTACTTGTATGAACCATTGATTGCAATACTTACTTTTGTCGCATGTCCGAAAACTCCTGGAGCCACAACAAAACTGCACCTGTCCTGATCAAGATTCTTGCATGGCTTGCTGTTGTAGCAACACTGTTTTTTGTAGTTCATGCTATCATATTGGTGGTTTTTGCGGAGACGATTGAACCACAGGCGTGGGTGCAGGAGTTTTACTTGCATATCTTCAGCGGACTCCCACTTTTTCTTTTGTTAATCGGATCGATGATCTGTGAAAGAAAATATAGAATTCTGTTGTGGAGTTTTCTCGGAATATTTCTTGTGGGCCATTTTATTAATATTCTGAATACTTACGAAATACTTGACGTTGGCGGATTACAATATCCAATGTGCATTGCGCTTTTAGGATTATTCATCACGTATCTCTTCCATCTTTTCAACAAGAAAAAAGTACTAAATGATTTTTTCAAATTGTCATGGTTCACTTGCCTGGCTTGGGTGTACATTGCACCGCGATTCATTCAGTCAGGACATAAAGCAGGATGGTTTCTTCTTGCAGCACAAATCATTTTTCCGATTATGATGACCGTTGGATTATTCACCTTTTTCAAAAAACAAAACAAATAATATGAGTTCACATCGCAAACTAATTACATCGGGCACTCCATGGGAATCTAAAGTGAGTTATTCGCGCGCCGTACGCGTTGGAAATGTTGTTGAGGTTTCCGGAACAACAGCGGTAGTTGATGGCGTTGTACAGCGCAAAGGAGATTTATATGGTCAGACACAAATTGCTCTTGCGAATATTGAAAGAGCATTGGAAGAAGCTGGAATGAGCCTTCATGACGTTGTTCGCACGCGAATGTACGTGACAGATATTTCCAAATGGGAAGATGCAGGAAAAGCACACGGAGAATTCTTCGTTCACATTCGTCCGGCTACTACAATGGTTGAAGTCAGTAAACTTATTGATCCGGAAATGTTGATTGAGATTGAGGCAACGGCTATTGCCGGTTAAAAAGTTGACCGTTCGAAGTTCACAGTTGTAGAAACACGACAACTGTGAACTTCGAACAGTGAACAGTGAACGATGAACAGTGAACTATTACAATATCAATTTCCTCACTTCAACAACTCCTACAGCATTCACAAAAGTGAAGAAGTAAATTCCTGAAGTCGCTACTTTGGCAGTGTAAATTTCTCCGGGCTTGGTTGATTCGCCTGCAATCGTGCGACCGGTTACATCAGTCAATGTCCAATGACCATTTTCAATAGGACTGAATCGAATCTGGTGGTTTGCAGGATCAATGTGAAAAAATGTCATCGTGCTGTGCTCATCAATTCCCGTCGAAAGATCAGCGTGAAACATGATGCGCTCACTATCTGAAGGACTATCTACATTAAACAATTTCACAACTACATTTCCGGTATCAGAAAATCCATATGGGTAAATATGAATGTATAACATATCAACTCCACCCGGAAGCATAGTAAACGAACCGCTGTCATCGGGAATGGAATAACAATAACTTGCCCGGCAAATAGAAGATCTCCACCACGACGGAATGTTTTCTTCGACTCTCACCCATCTCATGTTGATTGTATCTCCCGAAACATTTGAGATCGCTGGAAAATTAGGAGGAGAAGGAACTTCTGAAGATTGAGCGCTTCCTGTAAAATTCACATACGTGGTGGTAACGGCGAAACTTTGCGAGAATCCCTGAACAAAAAGTACAAGGCCGGCAAACAAACTTATTAATCCTTTCATTCCCAAGTGATTTAGAGTTACTAAGATAGGCCAATTCAAACTACCTTTTACGATCTTTATTCCTATGAATTTCACCGTTTATCGCTCGTCCGCAGGATCCGGAAAAACTTTCACACTTGTGAAGGAGTATTTGAAGATTGCGCTGACTGATGAAAACGATCCACCGTTGAAGTTCAAGAAAATTCTTGCGATCACTTTTACGAATAAAGCAGCGCAGGAAATGAAGGATCGCGTGATTAAAGCGCTCAAAGAACTTTCTTCGCCAAAATCCGGAGTGACATCTGATTTGTCAAAAATTCTGATTGAAGAACTGAAATTTGATTCTGCAACTCTGGCAATTAGATCTGAAAATTTGTTGCGGGCAATTCTTCATCAATACGGCGATTTCGCTATTGGAACAATTGACGCATTTACACATCGCATCGTTCGAAATTTCGCATATGATCTTGGATTGCCGGTGAATTTTGAAATCGAAACAGAAACGGATACACTCGTTCAGCAAGCCGTTGAAAAACTGATGGGACGAATGGGTCAGGATGCAGAACTTACAGTTACCCTACTGCGATTTGCGGATGAAAAAACTGATGATGAAAAAAGTTGGCAAATTGAAGAAGAACTGAAAGCTTCGGCTAAAATATTGCTTAAGGAAAATGGATCAATTCAAGCTGGTAAACTAAATTCGCTGACCATGAGTGATTTCAAATCAATGAAATCAAAACTCATAGGGCTCGAGAAAATATTTGAAAAGAAGTTAGTTGCTGCTGCAGAAATCGCCGTACTTGCGATGAACAATGGCGGAGTTGATCCTGGAGATCTGGCGGGTGGAACTTATGGTATTGGTAATTGGTTCATCAAAGTTGCAGACGGAGATGTAGAGAAAGCGGTAGAACCATATAAAGCCGCAACAAAAGCCATAGAAACAAATGTATGGCTCTCAAGTGAAGCGAAGAAGAAAAAACTGCACGCTATTATCATGCCTGTGGTTCCCGTTTTGGAAGAACAGTATCAAGCAATTCACCAATTAGTTGAACGGGAATATCCTGTTTATCTCACAAGGATTGCTGTACGTAAAAAACTCTTCTCACTTTCTGTTCTCAACGAGCTTG
>CAZBYM010000200.1:0-7660 GCA_964495745.1 uncultured Chryseobacterium sp.
CGAATAGTGTCTCCTTTTTTTCGCAATGTCGACTTGAAAGGAATAATTGTTCCGGCACTGAAAACAGAATCGCCAGTAACTTTTAGGATAACTGCATCCCATACAGGAACTTCAAAAGAGAACGCTCCGATTTTCCGGTTGTTCAGAATTCTGTCGTGGTATTCGTGCAAGATCCACCATCCACCTGCGGGATCGCTTAGAATTGAACTTGAACGAGGAGATTTAGCTTGTGCTTTATTTTCCGGAACTAGAAATATACCTAAAGAAAATAGGATAAGAATTAAGATGAAAATTGCTTTTCTCATTGGTTCTTTGTTTATAAACATCGGCTCCGCTCAGTCTGACTAGATTATAAAACGAATTCAATGCAAAGACGAACAATTGAATCTTGTCATTGCTAGATTGCTGAGTTGAATACGTTGTCAGACTGAGCGGAGCCGAAGTTGACATTTACACATTAACACATTATTTCTTCTGCTGCAACACAATCTCAGTTACAAAATCCGCACAAACGAAACGAATCTTATTTTCACCCCATCCATATGTTGAAACTGTATGCTCATTGGTGAATTTGAACTTTGTTTCACCTCCCGAATAATTCTTACTGTTTTTTGTACGCATCACCGGAGTAAAGGTGTGTACGGCAATCTGATTCAGGCTATCCGTTTTCACATACTGTTCACTCACATGAACCGATCCGATGTACGGTTCGTAGCCCTTATTCGATTTCATTGTTCCTGTGATGGTGTATGCAACTTTCGCAGTGGTATTGAAAAGGCTCAAATTGCTCTCGATAATTTTCACTTCGAACGATTCAATTTTCATGTTAGCGTTCTTCGCCCACCATTCGAGTTTGTATACTTCCTTTACTTCTGTTTTTGCTTTTTTTGGACCGAAGCAAGAAGAAAGGAAAAAGAATAGGGCTAGCGCAGAGAAAAGTTTGAATTTCATAAGACGCAATTTTGGGTCTTCAAATGTAAAGTTTTTGATCGCTTAATAAACTCGTTCGATTTTCTTTCTTTCGAACAAGTTTATAGACCAAACATTGGGCCCTATTGCCTATTTTCACGTACTAAAGAACTGAATTACGCAGGATGCTTTTTAATTCCATCGAGTTTGCAATTTTTCTTCCAATTGTATTTGCGCTGTATTGGTGGTTGGGAAAAAGACTGTCCATTCAGAATTTGATTCTCGTTGTATCTGGATTTATTTTTTATGGTTGGTGGGATTGGAAATTTCTGATTTTGCTGGTTGTGAGTTCGGGGATCGATTTTGTTTCCGCACTATTTATTGCAAAGTCATCTGATCCAGTAAGGCGCAAAGTTCTGCTAATGCTAAGTATCGCCTGCAATTTGGGAATACTAGGTTTCTTTAAATATTTCAATTTTTTCGTTGACAGTTTTGTTTCTGCGTTCCGTTTTTTCGGTCACGATATGGACAGTATTGCTTTGCGAATTATATTACCCGTTGGGGTGAGTTTTTACACGTTTCAGGCTTTGAGTTATACGATTGATGTTTATCGAAATAAATTAGTTCCGACAAAAAATATTTTGACCTACTTGTCGTTCATCAGTTTCTTTCCGCAGTTAGTTGCGGGACCTATTGAGCGTGCAACGAATATGTTGCCACAGTATCTGGTTAAACGGGTTTTTGATCCAGCGTTGGCTACAGATGGTTTGCGTCAGATGCTTTGGGGGTTGTTCAAAAAATTAGTGATCGCAGACAATATTGCGCCGATTGTCAAAACTATTTTTGCGAATTACAATCTTCAAGACGGGAACACGTTGATCATTGGCGCAGTGTTGTTTGCCTTTCAGATATACTGTGATTTCTCTGGGTATTCTGATATCGCGTTGGGAACAGCGCGGTTGTTTGGATTTAAGTTGATGCAGAATTTTAATTACCCATATTTCTCGCGCGACATTGCGGAATTCTGGAGGCGATGGCACATTTCACTTTCGTCATGGTTTCGCGATTACGTTTACATTCCACTTGGAGGTAGCAAAGGTTCCATATTTAGAAAAGTCCGCAACATCTTTATTATTTTTCTTGTAAGCGGGTTATGGCATGGTGCAAACTGGACGTTTATCGCTTGGGGATTCATTAATGCCCTCTATTTTGTTCCGTTGATGTTGACTGGGAAAAACAGGAATTATACTGGTCCGGTGGCGGAGGGTAAATGGTTTCCTTCCATTGGTGATGCTTTGCGGATAACGGTTACGTTTCTACTGGTAACAGTTGGCTGGGTCTTTTTCAGAGCCAAAAATATTGAAGTTGCATGTGCTTATCTCAAGCGTGGTTTTTTGGAGAGCTTCTTGTGTTCACCCGGAAAAATCGACGAGTTATTTTTGAGAATCGCAGAAATGCCAACTACATATTTTATTCTGTTTATGCTTATCGTTGAATGGTTGCAGCGGAGTAAGCAACATGGTATGGAGTTCACTAATAAGCCTACTGTTCTCCGCTGGGGAATGTATCTTCTGGTATCAGCAATTATTATTTTTGCCGGCGCCTATTCTGCTGGTCCGAAAGAGTTCATTTATTTCCAATTCTAAGAAACGATGAGAAAATTTCTTTTGAAAACGGGATTGTTTTTTCTTTTGTTATTTGTGGTGATCATTGTTCCGTCATTTACGATTTACCTAAGCCTTCCTGTGAATTTACCGATCAATGGATTGGCATCTACAATTGACAAACACGAGCGCCTCGAAAAAATCAGTGGCAAGAAAATAATTATCGTTGGTGGATCGGGATGTGGAATGGGGATCAATAGTGAAATGATTGACACGACATTTAAGGAGTATGACGTTGTGAACATGGGACTTTTTGGGCAATTGGGTTTACGTTACATGTTGAATGAAGTGAAGAATGAAATTCGGAAGGGAGATATAGTTGTGATTATTCCCGAGTACCAGCATTTCTATTATCAGTTCTACGGTGATCTTGGAATGATGCGCGTGGCGAAAATTTATCCTAAAGGATTTTCATATTTGGATACGTGGCAACAATGGATGGTTGTAGCCGAAAATTTTGGACCTCATTTTTCAAAGCAATTTTTTAGAAACGATGAAAATCCGGAGACTATCACTGCAACATGGAACAGACGGTTTGTGAATGAGTATGGTGACTTCTGTGGACATCTTAATCAGCCAGACACTATTGATGTCAAAACGGCGCCATTGTTTAAATCCGGGGCAGTATTGGAATTGGACATGGATGTATTAGCTGCGCTCAATAATTTTGGTAATTATGCAAAGGGTAAAGGTGCAGTAGCCGTTTTCATGTATCCTTCGATTCCGAATATAACTGCGAGTGCTAATGCAACAGTGATATCGAATATTCAAAATGCCATGAATGAACAGTGCATACTTCCAATTCTGAATACTCCAGCATCTTCTAATCTGAGTGATGAATATTTTTACGACACTGTTTATCACCTCAACAAACAGGGCCGAGACTTACGAACAGATTTTTTTATTCGTGATCTTACAGATTGGATGACGCGGTCGAGTCTGCACTAGGTGGTGTGATTGTTCACTAAAATGGTGATCAGTTATTATTTGGTGATTGGGGCTTGAGCCTGTGAATATGCTATTGACGTCGCAAAAAGTCATACACCGAACTGTTTTCTCCACGATAACTAAGTGAGTCGAATTTGCGGGAATTATTAGTACTGATTGGATCCATTCTCCAGAGAAAAACAGCGAGATATTCTTCGTCAAGCAGATTGTGCAATCGCTCGTTCATCAAAAGCTGATTAGCTGTCCACTGTTCTTTCGTAAGGTTGGAATCGAGTTTCTCAGTTGCACTTAGTTCTCCGATTACAACCGGTTTATTGCCACATTTATTTCGCAATGGTTCTGCCTGTGGAACAAATCCATCTGTGCGATGTGTGTGATAGTCTACGAAATCCAGATTGAAGGACTCAGGAGAATAATATCCTAATTCGAGATTACGTTCTTCTTGAAATCCGGATCCAATACTCAACTTAATTTCAGGTTGAAGCTTGCGAATACTAGCGATAATCTTGTTCAGATTACCGGAAATGCGATCCCACGAGTAGCCTTTGTCTGAATAATTTCCATGTTCTCCTGCGATGGCTGCTTCCGGTTCATTACAAACATCAATTGCCCAGGTGGTGTCTTTGATTATGTCGAGCACTTCAGGTAAAATCAATTCGCCAAAAAGAAGTGTATTGCCGCCATTGCCAATAATGGAATCTGTGATAAAATCGTTATTGCGAAAAACACTGTTCGCATCGAGAAGTGTCCAGTAAACGTTGAGCTTGTGTTCACGGACCAATTCCACCATGCGGATGAGATTTTTCTTAAATGTCGCATCAAGTCCGGTGATTTTGCCTTCTTCATTAAATACAATTCCCTCTCCTCCTTCGAATAACCAGAAACGAAACAAGTCGACATCGATGGAGTTCAGAAATGTAAATGTGGTTGATACCAATTGCTCATCAAAGCTTACCGGCCAATGTGGATAGATATAATTCTTCCCTAAATCGTGGCAATAACCTTCGTTCCACCACGGAATATTTATTCCCCAACTGATATTATTTTCCGACATTCCGATTTACCAATCTACTTCAACAGTATTCCCACTGGTTGCGCCACTTAATTGCTGTTCGAATGGATTCGGTAGAGCAACTACTCCAAGACTAATGTTCTCGTTGTGATCAAAACTTTTAGCAATGCCCGCAACCCATTCTTCATCCCATGAGTAATTAAACGTATTGCAACCAACGCATTTCTTGTCGAGTCCTTGTGCAATAATTTCTTTTGCTTCCTGACTCATCAGCGCCTCAATGAGGGATTTGTTCTTTAACGCTTTTCCAATGTGCCAGCACGGATAAAAACCGTGAGCGGAGAATCCAATGAATTTTGTTGGAACGGTACATCCGTCGTAAGGACGAACACGTGTGTTCTTGTCTGCAAAACGTTCGAAGTATTTTGAAAGCAAAACGTCATCATTGAACCAAGTGTTTGTTTTCTTGCATTCTTCTTTGATGCGCATCACCTGTGCGTGTGCAATTGCTTCTTCTTCCTTGCTGAGTTGAAGATGGACTGTTTCAGGCACAACTTCCACGTTTGAGAATCCGCAATATGCGTATTTACGGCCACCAAAATCCTGAATGAATTTGAACAGATCATAAATCTGATCGTAGTTGTCTTTTTGAATTACTGTATTCGTTCCCCATTGGATATCACGCTCTGTGAACATCTTCAATGTCTTGATGGTGCGTTCCCATGAACCCACTTTTCCGCGAATTTTATCATGCGCTTCGGCCAAACCATCCAACGAAACGGTGCAGCAATCCAACTTCTCGAAATAGGGAGTTTGCTCTGCACGAAATAATGTTCCATTCGTGACCAACTGCACTTTCAAATTCAAACTGAAAGCATGATCCAGAATTTCATACACTCCTTTGTGAACAAAAGGCTCTCCACCGGAGAATGAAATAGTTTTGATTCCGATGGCTGCACATTCCGTCAAAACGCTTTTGCACCAGTCTTTGTCCATGAAGACAGCGTATGAAGGGCGACGGCACATCTGACACGTAAGATTGCAGAATTCGCTTAGCGCGATATCAATCTTGGTATAGTTGGAAATGTAATTGTGTTTTCCGCAAGCTTCACAATTGATTAGCTCAAGAGGGATGTATAGATTTTTCTGAATCGTGGTTTCTTTTCCACAACTGCACGAGGAAGTTAATGTCTTAAGCATGATTCAGGGTTTTAACTTGTGATTCGTTGTAAGAAGCAATGTCAGAGCATGCAGCTAAACATCCAGGACAATTTTTTGTGAGCCCAAGATTCTGCATTTTGTTGTGCACGGCAGAATGCCAGATTTGTTTCAAGGAATCTGTATTGGCATCACCCATTTTTTCATCACGCATGAAGAAGCATGGATATACATTTCCTTTGAAGTCGATCAACACAAAACGAGATGGCATATGACAACCTTGCGGTGGAATAGGGCGGATGCCGCTGATGAGATATTCCGGAATGGTGTAGAAAAGTGATTCGGTAAACAAATGAATGTTTTTCTTCTTCGCGCGGTTGTACAATTCATTCAACTCATGAATGAGATAAGTTTCCTGATGTTTCAGAAACGAGAATCGCTTCGTGTCTTTATGATCGCCTGAAATTTCGTACTGGAAAGGCTGCATTGAAATTTCATCCAAACCAAGACTTTCTGCGAGATCAACAATGTGCGAAAGGAATGGTAGTGTTTCTCTCATGATCACCGAGGAAACTCCGTATTTGATTCCATGACGTTTCAAGTCAGCAAAAATCTGCATGAGCTTCGCATAACTTCCCTCTCCGCGAAGTCGGTCGTGAATGTGCTCAGGCCCATCAATTGAAACGTGAAGGGAAACTGAATCAAACTTTTTCAGTTTCTTCATGATAGCCTCTGTCAGCATGAGGCCATTCGTAACAATTTCCTGCTTTGTATAACCCATGTTGTGAGCATATTCAACAAGCTCCACAAAATCTTTGCGCATAAACGACTCTGCACCGCATGGTATGAAAGTTCTCGCTCCGAGTTCAAAAGCTTCTCGCAACATCAATTTCGCACGCTCATTCTCAATGCCGTGTTCTTTTAGTTCCCAAACGCTGCACATCTCGCATTTCAGATTGCAATACACAGTAAGTTCGATTGCAATTTCATCCAGATTACGTTTGAGTAATGAAGAATCAACAACTTCTATTGGCAAATTATCGCTCACATTTTTTACGAAATCATTGGTCAATTCATGAATGATAGATTTGTTTACCGGAACGCCGTCTGTATACGCTTTGAGAACGTCTCCAAAATCGTTCGTGTGACCATTCTTCACCCACGATCCGTGTTCATCCTGCACATACCAGGATAGATCTGTCTTAATTAATTCGCGAAGATCCCAGTCGTTTGGATATTTCTGCATGAAGCGCATGCAATTCTGTACATACGTATTGTAATTTTTCTCAATGTCTTTTTCATTGCTTAGTTCTTCGCAACGGAATGGATCGCGCGGCGTTTGTGATTCGATGTGAAGCAACCATGCATTCTTCTCGTAACAAACTTTGAAACCCAGGTAATGTAAGCGATACGCGTATTCGATGTCTTCCATTCCCCAACCTTCAAATGTGGGATCGAATATCGGCATGTGAGGAACGCGTCGTACAGAAAAATTGCACGAATAGACGTAGAACCATGGATGAATGCTGTTCTCCAATGAAGAACCATCTTCTCCAATTTCTAAAACACGACTGTCCTGAATCCAGTTTTCACTTGGTTCATCCAATGAACGGATATGCTCTATTTTTTCATACGTGCGGTAACGAAAACCAAACACTACGGATTTACAATTGAGTTCAGTATGACGAGCGATGTGCGCATCAATAAATCTGGACGAAAGTTTCACATCATCATCTACGAAGAGAAGAATGTCGCCTTTCGCTGCGGCAATTCCCATGTTTCGCGCCTGACCTGCTCTGAACCCAAGATCTTCTTGCACCAAATGAATAATTGGAATTGTGCTGTCGATGCTTCGAATCACTTCTCCAATGTCAATGGAAGATCCATCGTCACACACCAGAACTTCTTTCACACTATCGTGATCCGTTAGGGCGATATCAGTGAGAAGACTCCTCAACTTTTCAATTCT
>CAZBYM010000201.1:0-3939 GCA_964495745.1 uncultured Chryseobacterium sp.
TGTGAATGAATTAATTATTCCACCCTGAATATTATCGATCGCAGTAATTACATTTTCAGCTACCGACTGTTCATTGGTTCCGGCTGTATTGGGAACATTCACTTCCCTCTCAAATGTCAACTCACACGTCCCATCCAACTTCTCGCTATACTGTGCCACCAACGCCTTTCCATCGTCAGGATTATACTTAATGTATTTCGCCGTGTTCTGATCAAAAATTTCCATCGCCCGAGCCAATCCTCTGTTTGCAAAAAACTCAAGAGACACCTGTGGTGCTCGCTTCAATGCCAGAATCAGACTGAGCTTGACAACCGATTGGCGACCGTAAACAATTATTCTGTTTCCTACAGTACTAAAGAAGTCAAATCCTTTTTCGGCGAATGTGATAGGAGATCGTAATGCGCCTTGGAATCCGTTATTGATGAAGCCTTCACACAGAATAATGTCAAGTGCAGTCATTGCAATGCTTACCCCTCCATTTACTTGATAAACCAGATCACCATTCGCAACCTGAAAACTGTAATAGGCAGATATTGCATTGCCCCATACAGGAATGAAATTTTCCCAAATGGCGATGTGCCCGTGAATATGTAACTCTTTGAGATTGTTGACAGCTGCAAATTGTGTCGCACGCCAGACGTGTTTTTCGAGAGCAGGCGTTACGCCACCAAGCGAATGTTGGAGAGGATCATTTCGAAGAAGTCTGATCTTGTCAGAATACAATTCCTGATGGTAGAGCTGAACAGCATCCGGATACGTTGGCTTCCAACTTAAATCGTAACCTTGTCCTTCTTCTGGAAATTCATACGACAGATCCATCCACTTCATGGTGTGATCTGCGCCTTCCATCCACCTCCACAATCTGCCGGCATCATCCCAATAATCCTGGCCAACTGTTGGATGCAAAGGACACTCCGGGCAATTGTTGTTCAGAATAATTACCGGACTGAAAAACTCGTCGACGATTTTATCGACGTATACATTTATCCGATCTTGTGGGGTTTCCTGGGTTTTGACTTGTTGTGTGACCTGATCACTTTTCAAATACTCGACTCGCAGAATATCATCACCTGAGACTCCGCGACTGATCAAGCCTATCACTTGAATTACTGCAAGGGAATTTGTTGTGTCGTAATTCGGATAGTAGTGACATTCAAGATAGACCAGCAGAAGATTGGCTCCTGGTCGTTCCAGATACTGTTTGTAGGATGGATAAAATATCTGCAAAGTCGAAGCAGTTGTTGCTTGGCTTCCATACTGTTGCACATAACCTGAATATGCAGTTCTCAATGCTGGACTTACCATGGAATACATGCTGGTATCCCATTTCCAGTAAGGGTCAAAATCTAAAAAGAAGCGGCCGCAATAGACTCTCAGATCTGGCGCGAAGGAATCATTAAATAGTTGGAGTTGATCTGTGAGTTGATTTTTCTTGACTTGATCTGTGAAAAAAGTTGATCCCCCATTTTTATAATTTTCGCTGATGAAATCGCTGCCTCCAATTAATGAATGATGACACGATTCCTCGGTAATCCAGATATCACGCTCGCTCTTTGCAGAACAAAAGCCGATTTGAATAATGGCAACGGCGATTAGTAGTAGAGTTCTCATCTGTTGTACATGAATTGATAAACTAGTTTGCTTATTTCTGCTTCAAGATTGTGTTTTGTGAAAGTGATAAGTTGCGCGTTATTGTCTCCTGAATTTATTCTCGCTTGTATTGCAGTCAACAAGGTTTGACTCTCAATTCCAAGAAGCGCGAGTTCTGCCCAGGTGTTGTTTGCCAGATAAGTTTCGGCCATAGCATCAAGTGTTGCCTGTGACATATAATGGATTGAACTTTCTTTTCGCACTTGAATAGCGTTTGCATAATTAACTTCATTCTGAGGAATCACTGTTGTCGTTGTCGAGTCAACAATTTCAACTCCGAAATCAACGTCGCTGGGAATCTGGATAGATGTTGAATCAGATAATGACAATATTGTCTGATTAGAAGAATTAACAGACTGTTGGTATCCCGTAATTGCTGATTCCGATTCAGAATCAATAAGTTGTAAAGCTTGTTTGATAATGTTGCTGATTTGCGCCGGAACCATTGTTATTGTTCCATTTGGACTAACAATCCAGCAATTGCCATTGCTATCCGTTACCACAACATTGTTGTTGCCATTGGATGGATTGCCTGCATTGACCGTATTTCCATTTTCGTCTACAATTACAATTTCACCAAGATTGTTAATGTAAACACTGTCAATACCAGCATTGATGTTGATGTTAATTGCCTCATAACTGTTGTAAGTAAATTGCCACTGCCCCACCCACGCACTCACCCCCTCCGTAATCGCCTTCACTTCCCCCACATACATTATCTGATCCGTTCCCATTTGAATATTAGTGAACGTGCAAGCAACTGTAATACCAAGCGGCATAATCACTTTTCCCAACCCTGAATACAAACCGTTGGGACTCGATGTGTTGTTCAATTGTGTGACAATCATTTCAAATTGTCCCACTTGCCAAATCATTCCTGTTGTGGCTTGTGCGAGCGGAAGAAAATTTTGCTGTGCGGGTGGAGGAGAGGATTCTCCGCAGTTGAGGATGGCGTGTGCTGGAGTGGTGAATGTTACAATGTTGCTCCACGGACCATCATCTCCGTTGGAGAAAATTCCATGCACTTGTGCTTCGTATGTGGTGAGCGGTTCGAGAGAAGTGAGACGAACATTCGCTGACGTTGTATTGGTGGGAAACCAATTCGGCGTTGTTACTTTTCGAAACTCGAGATGATAGCTTGCGTATACACTCGCACTGTCCCACATGCAACGCGCCTGACGATGTGTGAGTACTTGTGCAGAGAGCGTGAGGTTGGCGAGATTTCCAAGGAGAAGATTTTCGTCGCCATAATCGAATGTGCAGATGACGGAGTAACCGTTGTTGCGAAAAAGTTCGCGTCCATCGAGATCGTACGCCCGCACGCGCCAAACATATTTCCATCCTACTTGCAATGGAGGTTCAGTGATTCCGTAGTTGAGCATTGTTTGTGAAGTGGTGGTGGAATAAATGGGTGCTGTAGACAACACAACATTTCCAGGAGCATTTGATGGAGGCATAATTTCCCAGAGTTCGAAAAGATATTCTGTTCCAAGTGCTGAAGACGGCGCCGTGATGTTGAGTGGCGTCCACGAAAAAGTTACTTGTTGAACAGTTGTTGGAGTGAGTTCTGTTCCACATGCGGGAAAGTTGGTGAGCGGCGGATCACAGAGTAACATCCACGCTTGAGTAGTTGCTTCATTGCTCACTTGAATCGGAAGTGGATTCGCGAAATCGTAAGCGAGTACAGAGATGGTGTAAAATCCTTCCGGGAGAACTTTTGTTTGATTGTATTGCTGCAATGTAATTCCTGAATAATCGAGATTGGAAGAGTTCAACATTCCTGCGAGATCAGTTCCTGAAAGCAGGAGAGGAACACCTGGCTCTATGGTGAATGGTCCGGCGTAGTACCAAGATTTGCTTTGGATGGTTACGTTATTTCCAGTGAGTTTGAATTTGAGTTTCACCTGATACGTTGGTTGGGAAAAATCGGTGAAGAGAATAAACACACGGAGGTTGTCGTTGCCGGGAGAAGAATAATCGTTGAGATATCCTGAGAATGGCGGGACGAGTTGCACACTTAACTGCACGGGATATGTTTGTGCTTTCGATGTGGAGGTCGAGAACAGAACAAGCGCAATGACTATAATGAAGCGGATCAGCATTTACTTCAGAGCATTTTTTCGGGAGGTAAATATGCAGGAAGTGGTTGGAACTAGTCGGTATTAAACGTTTGTAAACGGATAGCGGTGGTTTCTACTACAAAGTGGCCAGGAAAAGACAAAAAATCAACCGCAAGGACGCAAGGAGCGCAAGGAAGAATGTTCGCGGGATTCAAATTCTAAAGGAAAG
>CAZBYM010000201.1:4039-7640 GCA_964495745.1 uncultured Chryseobacterium sp.
CGCAAGGAAGAATGTTCGCGGGATTCAAATTCTAAAGGAAAGAGGGTTGTGTAAAAAAAATTAACCGCAAGGGCGCAAGGGGCGCAAGGAAGAATGTTCGCGGGATTCAAATTCTAAAGGAAAGAGGGTTGTGTAAACAAAAACTTAACCGCAAGGACGCAAGGAGCGCAAGGGAAAATGTTCGCGGGATTCAAATGCTAAGAGGACTCCGTAAAGAAAAAATCAACCGCAAGGACTCAAGGGGCGCAAGGAAGAATATACGCGATATGCAAATTGGTATGGACTTGACTTGGATAATTAGCTGATAGATCAAACTCTTTGATGGGATCTGGTGACCGAAAACCCTTGCGCTCCTTGCGCCCTTGCGGTTAATTCTTAATCGAATGTTTGCGGCAGGTTAGACGCTAGTCGACATTAAACGTTTGTAAACGGCTATCAAGAATTCCTTATCTTCGAATGCACCACGAATTATGACGTTAAAAACTGCTGCGTTAACGGCTTTTCTGCTCTTCTGTACAACTTTCCTGCACGCCGGAAATAAGGCCGATAGTCTCGCGCTTATTCTCAAAGGTGATATTCCGGATACAGTTCGAATTGATGTTTACAACAAACTGAGTTTCGAGCTGAAAAACACAAATCCATCGCTTGCTGTTGAATACGCACTCAAGGCCGTTGAACTTTCTACCAAACTGAATCGCCCGAAAGACATTGCACGTTCGCAACATACGGTTGGAACCATTTACTACATACAAGCGAATTACCCGGAAGCACTGAAACATTATCTCGAGTCGCTCAAGTACCGCGAACAGATAAATGATTCGGTGAACATGGCAAAGGTGTACAACAATATTGCGTTGGTACATTATACTTTGGGAAATCACCAGGAAGCTTTGCAATATCATTTCCGATCGATTACGATCAAGCAAAAAAGAAATGATCTGAATGGATTGGCTTTCAGCTATGGCAACGTTGGAAATATTTATTACGATCTCGGCGAGACGGCTACAGATCAGAAACACGATGCTGAAGCAGATTCTATGTTCAGAGTGGCACTGCGTTATCAAAAGAATGCGGAAGAAATTCAGTTGAAATTGGTCAATGAAAATCCGGGGAATGAAGTTTTTGAAATTGGTCTTGCGGGAACGTACAATAATCTTGGAAATATTTCTCTTCAACTTGCAGCACTCGACAACGACAATGGAATTTTGTTCGGTGAGGCACTCTCGTATCACAAAAAAGCGCTCGACATTCAGGAGAAGTACAATGATGTGAGAGGGAAATCGCATAGCCACATCAATATTGCCGGAGTGTATGAAAAGCAAGGATTGGTGGACAAGGCAATTCTCGAATACACGATTGCTATTGGAATTGCGATTGAACTTGAATTACCCGAAGAGCAAAAAGTGATTTACGAAGGACTAAGTCTTGCGTACGAACGGAAAGGTGATTTTGCAAAGAGTTTGGAATATTACAAACTTTTTACAGAAGTGAAAGACAGTATTTTCAGTGATTTGAAATCGGAGCAGATTGCTGAGATGCAGGAAAAGTACAATGCGGAGAAGAGCGAGAAGGAGATCATTGTTCTTTCGAAAGACAAAAAAATTGCAGAGGCAGAATTGGAGAAAGCACAGGTTTTGAAGCGATCATTCACGTGGGGACTTGGACTTGCCATCGTTATTGTAATTCTCACCTTCGCATTTCTTTTTATTCTCTGGAACAGATACAAACTCAAAGCGAAAATTTCAGCGAAGCTAAAAGAGCAAAATGTTTTGATCGGAATAAAGAACAAGGAAATCACCGATAGTATTCATTATGCAAAGCGTATTCAGGAATCAATTCTTCCACCTGATTCGCACGTCGAGCGACTTATTCCCGATTCATTTATTCTGTATCGTCCGAAAGATATTGTGAGTGGAGATTTTTATTGGGCAGAAGAGTGGGGAGGAAAAGTTTTGATTGCGGTTGCCGATTGCACGGGTCATGGAGTCCCGGGCGCATTCATGAGTATTGTTGGTCACAATTTACTTGACCAAGCAGTCACCGTTTATGGATTGGATAAGCCCGCGTTGATTCTGAATTTCATCAACAAGCAATTGTATAAAATTCTCCACCAAACATCAGAAGAAGAATTGGTCAAAGATGGAATGGACATTGCCATAATTTCTATTGACAAGAAGAATATGAAAATTGAATTTGCAGGAGCGTACAATTCGTTGTGGATGATCAGAAACAATGAGCTGACTGAAATTCCGGCCGATCGAATGCCAGTTGGCGCGATGATGGGAGAAATCACACAGCAATTCACAAATAAAGATTTACCAATCCAGAAAGGCGACAGACTTTATTTATTCTCTGATGGTTTCGCCGATCAGTTTGGCGGTCCGCATGGAAAAAAATTCAAAGGCAAACAACTGAAGGCATTGGTGAATGAAACATCAAGTTTGTCAATGAAGGAGCAAGGTGTGAAGTTGTCGCAAGCATTTGATGCGTGGAAGGGAAATCTTGAGCAGATTGATGATTTGTGTGTGGTTGGGATAAGAATTTAGATGTTGAATGGGAATTATTATACTCGCGCGCACGCATAACCCTTTCAGGGCTATAGCCTTTTGGAGGTTGCTAAAACTTCCCACCACCACCACCCCTTCGCGAATAAATAATCCCCGGATAATAAAGAACCGGAAGTCTATTTGTCCAGCCGCCCGACTTACACTCATTGGCGTCCCTCGCTTTGAGTCTATGCTTTCTTCTAACTTTGAAGTAGCAATCCAACGAACCATCTTCATTGTATTGTTTCCACTTGCCGCGTTTTCTTCCACTCCATGAATAATGAACTTCACACCGGAGTTTTCCGTTCGAATAATATTCTCTGTAATATTTTGCAGAAGAACCCAATTTCGGTTCAACTTTTATCTTGTATAAATAAATATTGAACACGACATGCGAACGAAATTTCGCCTCTGATTTTAATTGTCCGTCAGGATGCCAGGTTTTTGATTTGCCAACTTCACGCGCGTCTTTGAATTTCTGTTCCGATTCCGGATTTCCGTTGAAGTAGAATGTGCTTCTTGAATAACTGTTCGAATTATTTTTCTGTGTTATTTTCTTTCGCAGATTGCCATTTTCCCAATAGAAACTATTCTCGCCTTGAATATGATATGCGTCCGAATAATTAATTTCCATACCCAACTGTCCATCGCGGTACCAACGTTTGAAATGCCACAGTCCGTTTGAGTCAAGTTGAACTTCTTCCCATGGTTTTCCATTCTCAAAATAACGCGTGCCGATCAATGGTTGTTCTTTTGCTTTGACAACGACTGGTGCTTTGGCAGTTAATATGAGATTCGCGTAAGCGCCAACCCCTGGATTGAATGTAACAGTAAATTCTTCGCCGCAATAAGTGAAAGATGCCCAGTATACCATAAATGCAGTTGTTCGCGGAGGAATGCGCACGTACTCGCCATTATATCTAGTTGTAGAACCAATATCCGGATTTCGGAGATTGTTATTCCAGATTCCTTTCGCTGATGGAATAGGTTCTGAAATATGGAACCGATCATCAAGAGAACCTGTGTAATAAAGTTTCATGGTGTCTTGCGTTGGA
>CAZBYM010000202.1:0-7628 GCA_964495745.1 uncultured Chryseobacterium sp.
TTAACTAAAGTGACAAAAAATACACGAGAAGACTTGGATTACAACATAGAAGGCAGTAAGCGCAGAAATCAAACCAACTTCTTCGCAATCAAATACTCCGCAATCTGCACCGCATTCGTGGCCGCGCCCTTGCGGAGATTATCCGAAACAATCCACATGTTCAACGTTTTCGCTTGTGTTTCATCGCGACGTAATCGCCCAACAAACACATCATCTTTATTGTGTGCATGAATCAATGGCATTGGGTATTGAAGATTTTTCACATCATCAATAACGCGCACTCCTGGTGAGGTTTCTAAAATCCCGCGCAGTTCATTGAGTTCAAACTCATTTTCAAATTCTACGTTCACTGATTCTGAATGCCCGCCCATAACAGGTATGCGAACAGTTGTTGCAGTAACACGAATCGATTCATCGCGCATAATTTTTTTCGTCTCCAGAACCATTTTCATTTCCTCTTTCGTATATCCGTTGTCAAGGAAAACATCAATGTGTGGAATAGCATTCATGTCGATCGTGTATGCATAGGCCATTTCGCCCTTTACACCTGCGCGTTCGTTCATGAGTTGATCAACTGCTTTTTTTCCTGTTCCGGTTACCGACTGGTACGTGCTGACGATAACTCGTTTGATTTTATATTTCTTGTGCAACGGATTCAGCGCAACCACCATTTGAATAGTTGAACAGTTCGGATTCGCTATGATCTTATCGTCTTTCGTAAGCGCATCTGCATTCACCTCAGGAACAATCAGTTTTTTCGATGGATCCATTCTCCATGCCGAAGAATTATCAATCACAACTGCACCCGCGGCTGCATATTTCGGCGCCCACTCAAGCGAAGTACTTCCTCCTGCAGAGAAAAGTGCGATGTCCGGCTTCATCGCAATCGCAGTTTCTGAAGTCACAACTTTCCATTTCTTGCCTCCAAAAAACAATTCTTTCCCTGCTGATTTCTCAGAAGCTACAGGAATCAATTCTGTTACCGGAAAATTTCGCTCAGCGAGAATTTCCAACATTTTTGTGCCAACTAATCCGGTGGCTCCTACAACTGCGATTTTCATATAACGAAATTACGATTTGCGATTCTTGATTGTCTTACTTCGGCTCCGCTCAGTCTGACAAATCTTTCTTCGAAGATGACTTGTCAGACCGAGCGGAGTCGAGGGCAAATGGAAAAGCCTCCCCGTTTCCGGAAAGGCCTTTGTTTTATTTTTATTGCAACATAAAACGGAGCGACCTTTCCTAGTAGATTGGTTTCTTACACTTGCGTTTCATAGTGCAGATTGATTTCATGAGAGCAAATATGCAGAAAAATCGACCTGCCATACAATCATGAAAGAAATTTCGTAGCCTTTCTTTCAACAAGTGTTGATTCCGATGTGTGATTATCTATATTTAGACAGCATAACAAAAGACCATGAAACAACTTATTACACTTCTGTTTGTCTGCATTTCAATTGTTGTTGTTGCACAAGCGCCTCCACAAATCAAATATCAAGGCGTAGCGCGTGATGCTGCTGGATCACCAATTACAAACGGAACCATCACGGTGCAGTTCGACATTCACGATGTCACACCGGCAGGAATCATCATCTATACCGAAACTCATTCAAGTGTTACCACAAACCAGTTCGGATTGTTTTCCATCAACATCGGGTCAATCACTCCACTTCCCGGTGGAACATTCGGAACGGGAGATGAATTTCTTGAAGTAAGTGTTGACTTCGGAAGCGGATTGACATCAATGGGAACGTCGCAATTATTGTCAGTGCCTTATGCGCTGTACGCAGATACTTCTGGCAGTTCGACACCCGGGCCAAGTGGTCCTACTGGTGCGAACGGGTTGAATGGAGCAACCGGTCCTACTGGTGCAACTGGAAATAACGGAGTTGCCGGATCAACAGGTGCTGCAGGTGCAACGGGTCCGGCAGGAACTAATGGCGCAACAGGACTAACTGGCGCTATCGGTGCGGTGGGTCCTACTGGTCCTTCCGGTGCAAATGGAATCAACGGAACCAATGGCGCTACTGGTGCAGTCGGCGCGCAAGGTCCGACTGGATTAACCGGTGCAACAGGACCAGCAGGAAGTTCATTCGCCATTGGCTTTAAAGCGCTGGTCGGACCTTATTCCACTCAAAATGTCGACATCCCATTTTCCAGTGAGATATTTGATGACGGCAGTAATTTCTCAGGGACATCATTTCTATGCCCGTCCAGCGGTGTGTATCAGTTTTCTGGTTCAAGAACTGCAACTGGAACTGGACAGGTCAATCTCTTTGTCAACGGCGCATTACGCGAAGTTCTGACAAACAACAACTCAGCTGGAGTTAACGTTGAGAGTTTTGCAACGCTGCTGTCACTAAGCGCTGGTGATGCTATTACTCTTCGGATTCCCGTTGGTGGTGGAAGTATCACACAATTGATTTTTTCTGGACATCGTGTCTATTAGTTAGAAATAGACGCTTTGACCTGTGGTATTCACATAGTTCGTAATACTAAAAACACGCCAATCGCTTATCTTTGCCATTCATGATTTTGCTGAGAAAAACATTTTTTGTTGTAACCTGCTGTATTCTGTTCGCGGGACAAATGTATTCTCAAGTCTCCGACAACTTCGGCGATGGTGACTTTACATCGAATCCAACCTGGACCGGAGATAGTCCCGATTTCATTGTGAATGGGTCGTTTCAATTGCAGTTGAATTCGCTTGCTCCTGATACATCTTCGTTAACTTTCTCCAATCCATTCGCCACGAATTGCGAATGGCAGTTCTGGAGCCGGATGAATTTCGCTCCTTCTGATAACAACAATCTACGTTACTATCTTACCTCAGATGTGCTGAACCTTGAAGGACCGGTAAATGGATATTACATCCGAATGGGAGAAAATGGTTCGTTCGATAGCGTTGATCTTTGGGAACAAGTAGGAACAACACACACGAAAATCATTGATGGAATTAACGGGCGCGTTGCTTTAACGAACAACATTGTTCGTGTAAAAGTGACTCGCACTACAGCGGGATTGTGGACTGTCTTTTCTGACACCACAGGAGGAACAGCCTGGGTTCAGGAAGGAACAATTACGAATAACACCTTCACAACTTCCAACTATGCCGGACTGTTTTGCAAGTACACGGTTTCAAATATCAACGACTTTTTTCTGGATGATGTGTATTGCGGTCCATTCATCGTTGACGTAACGCCTCCGCAAATAACTTCTGTAAGCGTTATTTCTGCAACACAACTCGATGTATTATTCAACGAACCCGTTGATCAGACTACCGCGGAAAATGAAACTAATTATTCCGTTGATAACAGCATCGGAAATCCATCGCTTGCTCTGCGGGATGGAGGTAATCCTGCATTGGTTCATCTCACGTTCACTGCAAGTTTTGTTTCCGCGACGAATTATATTTTAAGCGTAACAAACGTTCAGGACCTTGCAACCAATGCAATTGTTTTGGAGACAATCGGCTTTTTGTACCTCCCGGTTTCTACTCCGGTTTACCATGATGTTGTGATCAACGAAATCATGTCCGATCCTTCGCCGGTCGTTGGATTGCCAAACACAGAATTCATTGAACTTTACAATCGATCGTCAAACAATTTCGATCTCGCAGGTTGGACATTCACCGATGGTTCTTCAACAGGAACTTTTGGCAGTTACATTTTGCCGGCAGGAAGTTATGTTATCGTGTGTGCAAATGCGGACACGGCTTTGTTCTCGCCGTTCGGTGATGTTGTTGGGATTTCCTCCTTCCCATCGCTGAATAACGCAGGAGATAATTTGAAAATATTTGATCCTTCAAGCAACGCAATTGATTCGGTCAATTACGATATCGCATGGTATCAAGACGCGATAAAGGATGACGGCGGATGGACACTCGAATTGATCAATCCTAATTCAGCGGGCATTTGTGCTGCTGCAGGAAACTGGATTGCATCGAACAATGTCGCAGGTGGAACTCCTGGAGTTCAGAACAGTGTTTTCAATAGTTCACCTGATGTAACTCCTCCATCACTCATCAGCGTTTTTGCAATTGACAGCACACACGTTCAGATTTGTTTCAGTGAATCCATTGATCCTGTTCTTCTCGGAGATTTGAATTCCTACAATGTGATGCCCTTCATCGGAACTCCGGTTGCGCTGACGTATGACACCGCTACACTGGCGTGCGTTATTATTGAAACAATGTTCGCACTTTCTTCTTCGAATACATACACCGTAACATTTGCCGCAATTGCCGATTGCGCCGGTAATGTTGTCAATCCTTCGAGTGCCAATTTTGTTTATTACGAAGTGCAACAATACGATGTAGTGATCAATGAAATCATGGCTGATCCTGATCCGCCTGTTGCATTGCCCAATGAAGAATATGTCGAGTTGAAAAACACAACGCCATATCCACTCAATCTTGAAAACTGGTCGTTAACCATTGGCACAACACAACGTTTATTGCCGCAATGTACTTTGCCCGCAGATAGTTTTCTGATTCTCACATCGACAACTGCAGCCCCGTTGTTTGTCGGATTAAATGTAGTTGGCGTTACAAGTTTTCAATCCGTAACCAACACCAGCGGAACAATTGTTTTGCGCGATCCGAATGGTCAGCTCATGCATGCTATCAGTTACACCGACGACTGGTACAATAATTCTGCGAAAGCTGACGGAGGATGGTCGATCGAACAAATTGATCCGAATAATCCGTGTGGTGGTTCTGCAAACTGGAGTGCTTCGAATTCTCCATCGGGAGGAACTCCAGGTTATCGCAATAGTATTTTCGCGTCAAGTCCTGATGCAATCGCGCCACAAATAGTTCGCGTATCAGTTTACTCCATCGACAGCATTCGTGTTTGGTTCAGCGAGCCGATGGACAGCGCTACGATGAGTAATCCTGCGCTGTATTCGATCGATAATTCTATTGGGAATCCGATAGCTGTTTATCCGAACGGACCGGATTACATGACGTGCCAAATGAAATTGGGTTCGCAGATTTCAGGAGGAATTACATACACGATTACAGCGTCATCAACAATCAGTGATTGCGTTGGAAACACACTTGGAAATTCTTCGGCGCCGTTTGCGTTGCCACAAATGGTTGCAGCGAATGATATTGTGATCAATGAAATTCTTTTCGATCCGAACGATGGCGGTTCCGATTTTGTTGAGATCTATAATCGTTCAGATAAAGTAATTGATCTTGCCAAAGTTGTGATTTGTACGCAAGACACAATTGCAAACGTTTTACAGGAAATTGCAGTGATTGCTCCTGAAGGATATTTGTTGTTCCACGGAGAATATCTTGTGTTGAGTGAAAATATTTTCGACGTTCAATCACAATATCCTGCACAAACAAACACGATGCGCTGTCTGCAGATGACAAACATTCCGGCAATGAATGTCGATGGGGATGTTTTGATGTTGACAGATACTGCATTCACCACCGTTGATCGTTTGGTGTATTCTGGCGATTGGCATTTTCCATTGTTGCAAACAACAAAGGGAGTTACGTTGGAGCGAATAGATTTCGATCGCGCAACGCAGGATCCAACGAACTGGCATTCGGCAGCAGAAGACATTGGATTCGGCACGCCGACACAAAAGAATTCGCAATTCAACGCAGCAGGAACTGCAGATGACGGAGCGGTAACAATCACTACAGAAGTTTTTTCTCCTGATAACGATGGATACAATGATGTAGTAACGATCAACTATCTTTTCTCCACTCCTGGACTTGTTGCCAATGTGATTATCTATGATTCTCGTGGACGACTTGTTCGCACATTAATCAAAAGCGAATTGCTTGGCACCGAAAGCGGATCATTCTCCTGGGACGGAACGATGGATGATCGAACGAAAGCGCGAGTGGGCACGTATGTGATTTTCTTCGAAGCGTTTGGCGCAGATGGAACCGTGAAGCAGTATAAGAGGGTTTGTGTACTCGCAGCCCAATTCTAATGTGCTGATTTGCTAATCGGGTAATGTGCTAATGGGGTCAGTGAGGTCAATTCCATTAGCAAACTCGCACATTAACCTATTAGCACATTGTGTTCATCCCCCATTTCCCTTCTTTCATCCAAATTGTTAATGATTCTGGTGAAAAACAGGTCTAAATCACACTTTATTCGAAGAAGCAGTGATTAACTTTGGCCAAACAAAAAAATAGGTGTGGAAACAGAGGTGCTTAATTTCATTGAAAACGGGACAACAAACATGACTTTCACGAACCTGCTTACAACTCTTGAAGAGGGTATTTATACGGTCACAATCAACAGGCCAGACAAGCTCAACGCCTTGAACCAGACCACTCTCAAGGAAATTCGCGAGGCATTTGTATACGCGGTTGAGAACCCGGAGATAAAAGGGGTTATTGTTACTGGTGCCGGACCAAAGTCGTTCGTTGCAGGAGCAGATATTTCTGAGTTCGCCGGTCTTGATGCTAAAGGCGGAATGCAGTTCGCTGCGAATGGTCAGGAGATTTTCAAGATGATTGAATTATGTCCGAAGCCAGTAATTGCTGCCGTGAATGGTTTTGCATTGGGTGGTGGATGTGAATTAGCGATGGCTTGTCACATGAGAATCGCTTCTGAAAATGCAAAATTTGGTCAGCCTGAAGTAAGTCTTGGTTTGATCCCAGGATACGGCGGAACACAACGATTGACGATGCATATTGGTCGCGGTCGCGCAACAGAATTATTGATGACGGGAGATATTGTGAATGCGCAAGACGCGTATCGAGTTGGCCTTTGCAATTATCTCGTAAAGCCGGAAGAATTGATTCCGAAATGCAATGAGATTTTGAACCGCATTATTAGCAAAGCTCCATTCGCAGTTGCAGAAATTGTACGCTGTGTTGATGCGCACTATGCCGATGGTGTTGACGGATACAAATACGAAGTTGATTCATTTGGTCGCTGCTGCGGAACTGACGATTTCAAAGAAGGTGCAACAGCATTTCTTGGAAAGAGAAAGCCCGTTTTCAAGGGGGAGTAACTCTCGCCAACTTGAACATTGTTCATTGAATATTGGGCGTTTGACATTTCATTAGCGCCAATCCGCTGTCAGCGGTAATTCTCCCATAGTATGAGCAACTTTCTGAACATATTTTCCAAGTTAATTCTTTTAGTTCTGCTAGTGTGGTTTTCAAGTTGTCAAAGCGAAAAGCCGTCAAGTTCAGATTCTCAATGGACTGAAATCACAATTAAACTTGACGGCCAAATGATTTCTATTATTAACAGCACACAACTGTCCGGTTGGAACAGAATATCTGTACCTAAAGACTCAGTTGAAATGTTGTCATTCACACAAAGCCAACTAGATAGCGTCTACCAATTTGTCAATTCCATAATCGAAGGCCCCGCGTTTCCAGATCATTTAGTAACACCTGCACTAGCTGAAAATGTTTCCTTCGAAATTGCCTGTACTAAGGAAGTTGCGAGGTCCACTAGAACCACAACATCACGCAGAGTAGAATTCCAATTTATTAAATCCTGGAAGGAGCTTTCTACGGACACAAAAGGACTTTCAATCTTCCTCGAAAAGAATGTTTATCTGATTAAATGAACTGCCACCGACAGCAGTAGCCGTTGCACAACTCTTCTTCCCCAAAAATATTTCTCTTTATTCCG
>CAZBYM010000203.1:0-7533 GCA_964495745.1 uncultured Chryseobacterium sp.
ACAACTGCTTTCGCGGGAAATTTATCTGCGTTTTCTGCGATTACATCTGAACTGGTCAATGGATGAAGACTCGCGTCCCAGCTTTCCTTCACATCGCACCAATGACAACCCACATCACAACCTCCAACACGAATGAAGTAAGCCGGTTTTCCTGTGTGAAATCCTTCGCCTTGAATGGTGTAGAATTCTTCCATGAGTGGAAGCAGTTCTCCTCTTCCCAACAACACTCTTTCTTTCTCAGTTAGCGTGTCAGGAACAATATTTCCTGTGCTAGTTCTCATTGTTCTTCAATGCATCAAGTGCAATCCACGCCATTAATCCGGCGCCTGTTTGCAACGCTTTCTCATCGATGTCGAAAATAGGCGTATGCACTCCGGCTGTAAACTTTCCATCACGCGATGCAGTTCCTAAGCGGTAAAAGCAAGCAGGAATTTTCTGGGAGTAAAAAGCAAAATCTTCTGCAGTCATTCGTAAATCCAATTCAGCCACATTCTCTTTTCCAAGATATTCTTCCGCAGCCCATCGTGCATGTTCGGTTGTTTCAAGATCATTGAACAAAACAGGATAACCACGATCAATACGAAATTCACAGCGACCGCCCATTTCTTTCGCAACTCCTTCAGCTGTCTTGATCAAAAATTCATGCGCCTTCAATCTCCATTCTTCACTCATCGTGCGGAATGTTCCTTCGATACTCACCGTTTCCGGAATGACATTCGTTGCGCCTAATCCAATAATTTTTCCAAACGCGAGAACAGTTGGCGTATCCGCCGCAGAACGTAAACGCGTTTTCGTATCCATGAAAAAAGCATTGAGCGCGGCGATTATCGTGGATGCAATCAAAACAGGATTGACATAATCATTCACCATTGCTGCATGTCCGCCTTTTCCATAAACGGTAACATGAAGTTCATCAGTTGAAGCCATATACATTCCGCTGCGAAATCCTACTTGTCCCGACTTGAGCGTTGGAAATACATGTTGCGCAAAAATTAATTGCGGAGCCGGATTTTCAAGCACTCCGTCTTTTATCATTATAGAGGCTCCACCAGGAAGTAATTCTTCTCCCGGTTGAAAAATTAATTTGATAGTTCCTGCAAATTCGCTTCGTAAGTTTTGTAAAATCTGCGCAGCTCCGAGTAAAGAAGCTGTATGCACATCATGGCCACACGCGTGCATTACACCGGATTCCTTCGAAACGTATTCTGTTGTATTTTTCTCTGTGATTGGTAATGCATCCAGATCGGCACGTAACGCAACTGTTGTTCCGCCTTCTTTCGAGCCTTCAATTATTCCAACTACGCCTGTTGTGCTCATTCGTTCACAAGAAATACCCATCGCTTCAAGTTCGTCAGTAACAAACTCTGCAGTTTTGAATTCCTTGAATGACAATTCCGGATTCGCATGAAGATGACGACGAATGTTGATTATTCTCGGAAGAAGATTTTGTGCGGCTTCCTGCACAGCGAGAAGCAATGGAGATTTTTCTTCCATACAGTTTAGAAGTCGTAGCTGAATGAGAGATACGTTTCGCGAGGAAGAATGATGTTATTCTGAACACCCCACGCCCAATCGAGACGAATAAAATAGCCCCACAAGCGAGTACGAAGTCCAACTCCATATCCACCAACAATCGGTTCGCGATGACTCGTCAGGATAACCGTAATTGGATTTCCCTGCGAAGAAATTACAATTTGATTGAGCGCGTTGCTCTGATGATACGGATTTGGTCCTGTCCATGCTGTTCCAACATCTGCAAATCCAATCACCTGGAAGTTGTTGATGAAGTCGGAGCGTAATGGACGATTGAACAAATAGCGGAACAACGGAATGCGCAGTTCGCTATTGATCATCGCAAAACTATTTCCGTTGCGAATGTTCTGCCAGAACCCGCGCATTGGTGTTACAAGTGTTTGATACGTATAATTCTGTGTTGTAGAAACCTGAACAGAGTTGTCAAATTTTGGCATGAGCCAGTTGTCAACTCCGCCCATATAGTAAACAAGTTTCTCTCGCCCGAAAGATGTTGCAGCGGAAACGCGATTACACCAAACAATTTCTCTGTGCACTTTTTGATAATGACGGAAATCAAAACCTACGATGTACAGATCATTCTTAAACCATTTGTTCGTTTCAATTTTCGCTTGAACAACACTGTCAAGTCCCTGGAAAGTTTCAAAGAATACTTTGAAGCGCATTCCATTGTACAAATTCAATCCACGCTTAATTGTATTGTCAAACACAAATTCAATTTTTACGTTAGCAGAATTGTTGTAGGCATTCTTCTTCTGAAGTGAACTAAGATCGGTGGCCATGAAAACGCGACGGTCATTACGGAAACCAAAATATCCCCGCAGACTCATCACTTCGTTGAATGGATACTTCAAACCGTATCTCGCTTCGTGCGTATGAATCTTACTCACAGTTCCGCTGTACCCGTTCACATTCAGGAATGCCTGGCGATGCAACATCAAACTTTTATCCCAACGACGCGTACGGTCTTCGTAATACAGAACATATTCGTTATTGTTCAAGTCTCCAGACAAGCGCACACCTCCAATGAGTTTGTGATCTTCGAGCATGTCTGTCATGCCAATCTTAAATAAGCCAGTGAATCCGGGATTCAAATAAATCGGAGCGCCAACTCCGGAGAATCGTTGATAACCTGCATTGAGGAAACTGTTATCAAGTTGACTGATTACATATTCCGTGCTGAATTGAATTTTGTAGTTGCGCACAATAGGAAGAAGAAACTCATCACGATCTGGTTGTTGTGCCAGCGATGAATCAACTGCGACAGTATCATCTTTCTTGCTTGGAGGCGGTGGAGGAATTTTCGCGTCAACATATTTCGGTTTCGTTCCTTCAAATTGATAATTACGAATGTCGATTGCGCCAGTGTCTTTGACAACTGTTTTCGGATCTTCAACTTTTACAATTTGCATAGGTTGTCCTGGCACTTGCGATTGAGGCTGTTTGATTTTCTCAAGAGAATCCAATTCTGCTTCAATCTTAGAAAGTTCTGTTACGCGGTCGCGGTACTGCGTATTCTTGATTTTAACGGGTTTCAGATCTGCAAACGTCGGCATCGTTTCTGTGTAGATGTAGTACCGGCCATCATGGTACATGATCTGAGAAAGTTTCCCGGCATTAGGAGCAATTTCCTGTTCAAGAATTCCATACTTATAATTCGTGATCGGAACACTTGTAGCAAAGTAACGGTAATGCGCTGCCGTATCGATGTAAGCAATTGCGCTGTCGAAATGCGCGACGTAGCGATTCCGGATTCCATTCTTGTCGCCAAGGAAACTGAAGTGAGTAGAATCCCAAGGTTGCGCCTGCAATTCGTTTACCATTGGAGTATTCGTAATTCTTCGCAGGACATTCGACTTGCTCTCCCAATTATAAACGAATAGATCGTAATACCGATTCAGATGAACATCAGGATCAACTACGCCTAACGTGTCGTTCAAACGATTTGAGCTGAAAATAATATCCTTGCCGTTATTTACGAAACGTGGATTCAAATCATCATAAATATCATTGGTAATCTGATTGGCACCACCGCCTGCGATGTTGTAAACGAAAATGTCTGTTTGGCCTTTTGTGACTGCCGACATCACCAACGATTGACCATTTGGCGAATAGGCGTAATCAATTATTTTGATGAAGTTGAAAATAGGCTTTTCAATTTTTTCGCCGGTTTCCAATGTGTAAAAAACAAGAAATGTTTCGCCTTCTTTCTCGTAAATCCAGGAAAGTATTTGTCCTGTGGGATGCCATGCTAGCAATGGATACGAGTAATCATTGATGCGATCCAGTTTCTGTCCGCGTTTAGAAAGACGTTTCCGTTTTCCTGTTGCGAGATCCTGAAGGTAAATTTTCACTTGGCCAAGTTCATTGGTCACATACGCAACTGAATTTCCATCCGGACTAATTTTTGCTTGACTGTAAACGCGTGTTTGTTTTGGTTTGGCGAGAATCGGTCTTCCAAGAGGCATAGTTCGCGTTGTATCATTCATCGAATAACGATCCGAAAAATAATTCATCCACTCGATCGTGAGAATGCGCATGTTAACACCGAGGACAAACAGAAATGCGCTCTCCACATTCCTGCTCACTTTCGTCATGTAGAGAATATTCGGTATTACTGCAGGGCTATATTTTTCAGCGATATAATACCAGATGGAATGTCCTGCGTAAACCGCATCTTCACCTGTAAGGTGATTGAACTTACGATAACGACCACTCATAATTCCATCGCGAACACGATTGTCGATTTCGGTATTCCATCCGCGTGCGATGTATGACACCAATCCTTTTACATACCATTCGGGAAGAGAAAGTAGAGTAGAGTTCTTCACCATATCGCGCATGTTCCCACCGTACATCATCTGATTGATGATGATTTCTGCAATACCTGCGCGAATTTGCTCTTCCAGTTTTACGTGATCGCCTTCGTAGTAAATGAAAACTTTTCTACCGACGATACGAGTCGTTCCTCCAACGTTTGCCCCATCATCGTTGAATAAGCCGGCGTTGCTTTGTTTGTAATCTTCCTGCTTGTTATACACAACAAACTGGATGCGTTCTTCAAGAGTAAAGTCAAGAAACTTCTCAATGTCGGCGATATGTTGTTTTGCAGCACGAGCAGTATAAACGGCCAGCTCGCGACCGCCGATGTTGTAGAACACTTCGTATTTCTCGAAGCGCATGTATTGCCACTTGAAATCCTGGTATTGCACACGATTTTTTCCGAATTCAGTTTGCGAGCCATTGTAAAATTGCGCATTCAGAATTGCTGGAAAGACTGCCAGTACCAAAAGAAAAAAATGCCGGATTATTTTATTCATACTTCACTTTTCAATTTGCAGCCCTGCCTACCGGCAGGCAGGCGTCAGAGGGATGTTTCTGCAAAAAATGGGTTTATTTTTTAACGTCTAAAGTTACATAATCAGGTTCAAAGTTCCGAGTTCCGGATAGTACTTCACCTTAAGTGCTGCCGCCCTCGGCTCCGCTCGGTCTGACAAGTCGTTGATCGAAGACTTGTCAGACCGAGCGGAGCCGAGGAATGACGAACTGTGCGTTATCTTTGCAAAATGATCACAGTCCATCCTTTCACCTTTAACCCATTTTCTGAGAATAGTTACATCCTTTCCGACGAAACTGGCGAATGTGTCATTATTGACCCCGGTTGCTACGATGCGACCGAGCAGCAAGAACTCGCTGATTATGTGAAAGATAACGCTTTGAAACCTGTTAAATTGCTCAATACGCATTGTCACGTCGATCATGTTTTTGGCAATTTATTTGTTGCTGAAACATGGAAACTTGGACTTACCATGCACCAGTTAGACGTACCGGTTCTCGATTCGTTTGCTCAGGTTTGCCAGATGTACGGACTCAAAGGTGGACCACAGCCGGAACCAGCTCATTTTATTGAGGAAGGCGAGCAAATTTCATTCGGAAATTCGGTTCTCGATATCTTCTTTACGCCTGGACATTCACCAGGAAGCGTTTGTTTCTATAGCAAAAAGGATGCGATTCTTATTGGAGGTGACGTGCTTTTTCAAGGAAGCATTGGAAGAACTGATTTACCAGGAGGAAATTTTGAAACGCTGGAAAACAGTATCCGCACGAAACTTTATACGTTGCCTGAAGACGTAATAGTGTATTCGGGACACGGTGATCCAACAACAATTGGTGCGGAGAAATGGAGTAATCCGTTTGTGCACCAGTAGATTCGTTATCGCGCACTAATAATTGTCCAACTTCGGCGAGCTTGTCGCGAGCGAAGTCGAAGGACTCAGTTTGACAATGTGCTTCGCAGAAATCTTGTTGTACCATTTGCGATGAGACAATAACCAATGTTGGCTTGTGACGATTGTCAAACTGAGCGGAGCCGAAGGTTGACGGGCAGAATTTTAATCCAAATCTTTGATCAAACATCCACTTTCCCTCGCTCTCGCCCAATCCTTGAAATTAAAATAATTGAATACACGATTCTGCAGAATGTCGTGCCCAACTTCGTCAAGATTTTTTTGCAACAATGCGAAATGGTTTTTGTCGTCAGGATTCGCGAGATGTTTTGTAAAAAAATCAAGCATTGTTTTTTCAAAAGCGTAGAGCGAATTCGTTTTGTTCAAAAAACGCTTAGCTGAAAGTAAAAGTGTTTCCGTGTAGTCGTAATTGCCCAACGTTTCGTGCAGTGAGAGTTCTGCGATTCTCGCAACAGTTACCAATTCTGATTTGAAAGGATCTCCTGAAGTTTTCTGCAAAACCTGATTAATCCATTGTTGCGCTTCCTTAAAATGTCCGGTGTAAAAACAGGATCTGAATGCGGCGAAGCGGATATGACCGGTGTAACGATTGTCCAGTTTTGTTTCATATTCCGGAAGATCGAGTTTCAGCTCGGAGCACAACGCAAGCATTTTCTCCCAATCGCGGGTAATCGTGTACAATTCGAATTGCGTATTGTATCGTGTGATGAACAACGTGTTTTTATGATTTTGAGAATCACAAACGATGCTTTTCAACTGATCGATTTTCTGCTGCGCTTCTGCATATTGTCCCATGTGAAGCAAAAGCAGAATAATATTGTTCAGCGAAGAAAGATAGAATGAAAGCCGTTCTTTTCGGATGACCTTCTGACTGTCGGTGAGCGCAATCATTTTTCTCAGATCATTGAGACTTGATTCCGCATTGCCGCTGACGTTGAAATAAAACACACCAATGTTGTAGAAAAATATTTGTGCCCGAATCGGAAGATCGCGTGATATCTTTTTTAGCTCCAGACTTCGCTCATAAATTTCCTTGTATTCATTGAGCTGTTCTTTGTTTCTACCAATGCCGATTTCCTGGAACAAACGAATTACTTCCATGTCAAGAAAGCGCATCTGATCTGTAAGGTGCATGAGATTTCTTACCGATTCTCTTTCTTCAATTATCGATTGGAAAGATCTGCGCACATCAACAGGAAGATATTGCCAGAGCAGCAATTCAAGTTCCATTGCATCCAGAGCCATTGTAAAGTATTCGTTCTCTCTGGCTTTGATTCTGGCTTTCTGAGCGAAGCGGAATGCAGCTTCATAAAATGAACGCGTACTTAACCATCTCGATTTCGAAATCAGGAGCTCACATTCGTAAAGCGGATCTTCTGTTGTTCGGCTTACCAGTTGTGATTCAAGAATTAAGTGAAAGAGATAATTTTTTTCTGAAGGAAGATTCCGGACAAGTGTTGCATCACCCAGTTTCTTTTTCAGTTTTCCTTCATCATACATTTTCTGTCCTGCAATTGCGTCGAACAGAAGTAGATATTTTTTTGCTGCATTTTGTCCATTCCTCTGACAGTACTTTTTGAAGTAGCCTTTCTCATTTGGAGTGAGTGAATGAATCAAATCATGTATGTCGCTGGAAGGCTTCATCTTGGAAGACTCTTGCTGTCTTCCCGGCCACGTTCGCAGAAGCGCCGTTCCCTTCCGCAAGGGTGCCTTTTCCACGCCCTTTTGCGGGCAGTTGCCGTGCCAAGCACCG
>CAZBYM010000204.1:0-565 GCA_964495745.1 uncultured Chryseobacterium sp.
TTTCGTATTGTATAGACCGCTACCTCTGACTCGCATGTCCACCATTCTGTTTCCTTTTACGCGACCTAAGCGAATCATCACTGCAGTTGAAATCATATTCAGAATAAGTTTCTGTGCCGTTCCGCTTTTCATGCGTGTGCTTCCTGTGACAAATTCCGGTCCTACAACCGCTACAACAGGAAACTTTGCAGTCAATGCAACTGGACTTTCAGGATTACAGGTAATACAACCGGTAGCAATTCCTGCTTCGTTACATTTTTTCATTGCACCAACTACATAAGGTGTGGAACCGGAAGCGGCAATTCCGATCACAACATCCTCCTTGCCGATTGCATGCTCTTGCAAATCTCTCCATCCTTGCTCCGTATCATCTTCGGCAAATTCTACTGCTTTTCGAATAGCAGCATCTCCACCTGCAATAATTCCTATGACCATTCCGTGTGGAACACCATACGTTGGCGGACATTCAGACGCGTCTACTATTCCCAACCTTCCACTCGTTCCAGCGCCCATGTAAAACAATCTTCCTCCCTTGTTCATTTTAGAAACTATCTCGCTTACGAGT
>CAZBYM010000204.1:575-7502 GCA_964495745.1 uncultured Chryseobacterium sp.
AGTTTTTCAATGCTAGGGATGATTTTTTCAATGACCAATGGTACAGTCTGATCTTCCTTGTTGATGTTACAGAGCAGCTCCTTAACACTCATACTTTCGAGATCGTTGTAAGCAGAATTGCTTTCGGTGATTTTGGACATGTGTAAATTTACGGAAGAGGGTGCTTATTCCGGCATTACTTATCAGGAAAAGTAGTAATTTGTAACAAAGATATTCGGGTAAATTCCCTTTTGTCTTACTTACATTTGATCTGATAATGTCTAAGCCTATTCCTATTTCAGCATCTGTCGATTGGCAAAGCGAATTAAACCGCATTGCTACTAAGCATCATGTCATTGTTTGTTGGGTAGCGATCATTCTCAATCCTATCTGGTTCGTTGCAGATTATTTCACCATTCCTCAATATTGGAAAATATTTTTTGTCCTTCGAATAATCGTAGCCGGGCTGACATTGGTTGCTGTACTTATTCGTAAAAAAATCAATTTGAGCACCGAGTTGCTGATGCTTATTCCTGTTCTCGGAATTTCTTTGCAGAATGCATACATGTGGAGTGTAATGGATGTGCCCATGTTGCAGAAGCACGCGTTTGCGTATCTCGCTTTGTTTATTGGAGCAGGAATGCTTGTCCTGTGGAAACCTTTCTGGTCGATTGGTGTAGTGATCGTTTCTTTAATCGCGAACATCATCTGTTTCCAATTATACAGTTCATTAACTACTCAGGAAATTCTGATCAATGGAGGAATGCTTGTGCTTACAGTATCGATCATGTCCGTGGTGCTGATTCAGGCGAGATATTCTCTTACAAAAAAGGAAATTATCGCGCGACTGGCTCTTGTTGAAACGAACAAGCAACTTGAGTTTCAAAAAGATCTTATTGCAGAAAAGAACAAAGAGATTACGGACAGTATTAATTACGCCCAGCGGATTCAAAGCGCAAAGCTTCCTGCAAGAGAAGAAATAGTGGCAGCACTTCCTCAAAGTCTGATACTCTTCAAGCCAAAGGATATTGTGAGCGGCGATTTTTATTTCTTTCGTAAGAAAGGAAATCTCATCTTCATCGCTGCTTGCGATTGTACTGGTCATGGAGTTCCAGGAGCATTCATGAGTATGATTGGCTCCGAACGTTTAGACGACGCTGTTTCGCAGAGCGACGATACTTCTGAGATATTGAGATTGCTCAACATCGGGATAAAGAACTCGTTGCATCAAACCAATAGCGAAGATTCAACCAGAGACGGAATGGATATTGCATTGTGCACGATCAATATGCAAAGTCGAGCGCTGAATTTTGCTGGAGCCAATCGACCATTGTGGATTATTCGAAAAGGAATGAGTGAAGTGGAGGAGACAAAAGCTACCAAACGAGCGATTGGCGGATTTACAGATGACGACCAACATTTTGATAGTCATCAGCTCGTACTGAACGAAGGGGATACTTTCTATATCGCAACTGACGGATATGCTGATACTTTCAACGGACAGAACAGCAAGAAACTCACCACGAAAAAATTTAAGGAAATTCTTTTACTGGTGCAGGATAAATCAATGCAAGACCAGGAGAAACATCTTGATGATTTCCTGAATGACTGGAAACTTGGAGCAGAACAGATTGATGATGTGTTAGTGATTGGAGTGAGGTTGTAGATTTTCACCGAATCTTGCTTTTGTTCATGGGAGCGGCTCTTGAACTGGACTGAGTATTCTGAATGGGAAACTATTACCTTTGAGCCACAATTCTGAAAAATAATCTTCTTATTCCGGACTGATAAAAAAAACGCATGGATCACATGAAATATTTGCTGCCGTTGAGTTCTGCCCTGATTATTCTTTCTTCATGTGGTTCCGAAGAAGAGAAAGTTCGTACACCTAAGATTTACACGATTGAACAACTGTACAATAATGTAACTGTCCGTGCTGTTGCGTTCAATTCCGATGAAAGTGAAGTTCTGATCAGTAACAATTCAACAGGAATCTTCAATTTGTTTGAAATATCAATTGCAGACACTACTACTACAAAGCTCTCTTCTTCCACGAACGATGCGTTGTATGGAGTGGATTATCTTCCCGGTACAAGCAAATTTATTTACTCTTCAGATCAGGGAGGGAATGAGAACAAACACTTGTATTTGAAATCCGATTCTGATTCAGCAATCGATGTTACACCTTGGCCGGGAAGCGCAAATACGTTTGCCGATTGGAGTGAAGATCAAACTGCATTGTACATTAAGAGTAATCGCCGAGATCCAAGATATATGGATCTCTGGAAAATGGATACGGCAACTTGGACTCCAACTATTCTTTTTCAGAACGATTCAGGTTACAATCTTGGACTTATGAGTAAGAACGAGCGTTACGTCACAGTGATGCGTGCAATTACCAACGACATTAACGAAATGTTTATGTATGACCGCACGACCAAATTGACTCGCAAGATTAGCCACGGACTGGAATCATCTTGGAGACCACTTTGTTTCGAGAAAAACGATAACATTTTCTACTACTCAACCAATGATGGAAGTGAATTTCATTATATCTGCAAATACGATATTGCTTCAGGAATGTCTGAGAAATTTCTTGAAGAGAACTGGGGAATTGAGAATATGGAGTTGAGTAAGAATGAAAAATATCACACCGTCTTTATTAATGAAGATGGGAAGACAAAAGTTCGTTTGTTTGATCATGCCACGAATAAGGCAATCGAATTTCCGGAGATTCCGGATGGTGATGTTACTGGCGTAATAATTTCTCAAAGTGAAGAAAAGCTTCTGATGTCGGTGGGAAGCAGCACCAGTCCAACGAATTTGTTTGTGTACACTATTGCGAACAAGGAGTTGAAACAAATCACATCAACGCTCAATAAAGAAATTGATCAGAATGATCTTGTGAAAGCGGAAGTTGTCCGATTCAAATCATTTGATGGAACAGAAATTCCGGCCATCTATTACAAGCCACTAATTGCTTCAAAGGATCACAAAGTCCCTGCTCTGGTGTTTGTACACGGTGGACCTGGAGGACAAAGTCGGGTTGGATTCAGTAATTCTATTCAACATTTGGTGAATAACGGTTACGCGGTTCTCGCAGTTAACAACAGAGGGAGCAGTGGATATGGAAAAACATTTTATGCAATGGATGACCGTGATCACAGCAACGGTGATTTGAAAGATTGCATTTGGGGCAAGGAGTGGTTGCAGCAACAAGATTACATTGATACAAATGCAATTGGTATTTACGGTGGAAGTTATGGTGGCTGCATGGTGCTCGGGGCGTTGGCTTTTCATCCGGAAGAATTCAAAGTAGGAGTTGACGTTTTCGGGGTGGCAAATTGGCTTCGCACGTTGCGCAATATTCCTGCATATTGGGAAGCGGGACGTAGAGCATTGTATGACGAATTGGGCGATCCAAACACTACCGACAGTGTGCGCTTGAGAAATATTTCACCATTATACAACTACGAGAAAATTAACAAGCCTCTGCTTGTGATTCAGGGCGCTAATGATGTTCGTGTACTTCAAGTAGAGAGTGATGAAATAGTTGCTGGTGTCAAGAAGAATAACGTGCCTGTAGAGTATATTGTTTTCCCGGATGAAGGACACGGATTTGTGAAAAAGGAGAATCAGATTACAGCAGCGAATACGACCTTGGCCTTTCTTGAAAAGTATTTGAGATCTAAACCGGCAGAGTAGACGAAGATTAGTCTATCAATAACTGCAAAAGTTTCAGATTTATGCCTGACGAAACACCAAAACGCCCAAGACGAATTCGCTATTCCGGAACGCACCCAAAAGCTTTCAAGGAAAAGTACAAGGAACAGAATCCTGAGAAGTATGCGGATGACGTGGCGAAAATAATTGAGCAGGGAAAAACTCCTGCGGGAATGCATCGTTCGATTTGTGTGAACGAAATCATGGAGTTTCTGAATATTCTTCCCGGACAAGTTGGACTTGATGCAACACTAGGTTATGGTGGTCATGCGCAGGAAATTCTAAAGCGATTGCAGCCGGACGGAAAATTGTTCGCAACCGATGTGGATTCTGCAGAGTTGCCGAAAACAACTGAGCGATTACGCGCACTTGGTTACGGCGAAGAAATTTTCTTTCCTCGTAAAATGAATTTCGCAGGCATAGATCAGATTGCAGCAGAAGTTGGCCCGTTGAATTTTGTTCTTGCCGATCTTGGTGTGTCATCGATGCAGATTGATAATCCGGAACGGGGATTTTCATTCAAAGTAGATGGGCCGTTGGATTTGCGATTGAATCCCAATAAAGGAACTACAGCAACTGAGATTTTGAAATCGATTGCGGTGGATGAGTTGGAAGAATTGTTGTTTGAATATTCTGACGAAGAATACGCCCATTCAATTGCGAATTTGATTGTAAAAAAAAGATCGGCCGGTTTGGCTATTGAAACAACTTCTGATCTTCGCCAAATTGTTGTCGAAGCACTTTCTTTTCTTCCTCCGCAAGATCGCAAGGAGCGAATTAAGAAAGCCTGTCAGCGCTGTTTTCAAGCATTGCGGATTGCTGTGAACAATGAATTCGAAGTACTCGAAAAGTTTCTGGATAAACTTCCTGATGCGCTTGCAACTGGAGGCCGAGTCGCGATTCTAACTTTTCACTCAGGCGAAGATCGTCGTGTAAAAAAAGCATTTCAATATTTTCTACGAGCTGGAATTTTCAGTGAAATAGCACCAGATCCGATCCGTCCTTCAGCTGAGGAATGTTTCGCTAATCCAAGAGCGAAGTCGGCGAAGTTGCGCTGGGCTATTAAGAAATAGGATTTACGATTTTGGATTTACGAAGTGCGAATTGGCTCGGGTTGAAATCTCGTTGATGGAACAATTTTCATCCATACATGAGAAATCGCACATCGTAATTGGTAAATCGTAAAAAAACCGCCTCTGTTATCAGACGCGGTTTTTATTAAGAAAAACAATTAAATACTTATCGCACTACCTGCACTTTACCGGCAACTTCCTGACCATTGATACGGTAAGAATACGTTCCGGCAGCAAGATCAGCCACGTTCATTTGCGTTTGTGTTGAAGTAATGTTTGTTCTACGAACAACTCGTCCACTAATGTCAATCAGTTCAATCGATCCTTCCGCTATTGTTGTTGTGAATGTAATTACTTCAGTTGCCGGATTAGGATAAACGGAAATCGAAGTAGTTTGATTTACAACAATCCCGGTTGGTGTTGGCAAAGAAACTAACCATGTGCAATTCGATATTTGCCCAAGATCATCTTGATCTGTCAATTCAACAACTGGAAAACCTATTCCATTTGTCCAGTAAGAGAATGTGCGTGTAGAATCCATTTGAGAGAAAAAGTTCGGAGCCCAGTTTCCAAAAGCATAAATGTCGATCGTGTCAACTTGCATGCGATAAGTATTCTGGCGCAACACGTTAAACGTATCAAGCGGTGTTTCGCAAGTTCCCCATGCATCGTATTCAGAATCTTTGTAGATGTGAGTGTGGATACGAAACGAATCGACTGTGAACCCAATACCAGGATCCATGCCATAATACATCTGATTTACTCCGCCAGCGGTATCAGCAAATGAACTTCCGTAAGCAGCAGGAAATATCATTTGAGTTTCCGGATTGGAAAACATCAAAGGAATTACACCACTTCCAAGTGGATCAAATGCTTGACCATGGATTTCAAATGTTGTAGAAGTCATATCACCGTAGATATAAGCATCACCTTGATTAACCATAATGGAAAGGTTTGTTGCCGGATAATACGTTCCGTATGGCGTCCACTGTGGAAGAGTGAAAGTCATGCTATCTTCAACCTGATTCAGAAGTCCGGAGAATACATACGCCTGACTTGGGCCGGAATTACCAGCAGATTGAGTCATTGTGGTATCGCGACCTTGATTGTAAACATCAAGCACCTGAGGTTGATCAGCAGTGGTTAATGTTGTTTGTGCCGATAAGCATCCAAGGACTAGAACTGAGGACAAAAGGAGTAATTGTTTTTTCATGATTTTGGGAAGTTTGAATACAAAAATAGCGAATCGAATGCTAGGTTTTACGCGGCGAAATGGCTGGTTTTGGGCGAAAAATAAGGTGGCCCAGTCTGAAGACTTCAATTATTCAAACTGCTAAAAATATGTTGTGCTCACTGTAAACACTATTTGAAAAGTTTCAGTGGTATTAGTTCAGAACAGATTCAATTGTTCAGTCGATCAAAAGTCGTACTCAATAAATCGCAGGCCACTTTGAAGGATTTGATTCGCTCATCATTCCATAAACCGCTTCAAAAATATCTTCAGTACCGGGTTTGCTGAAGTAATCGCCATCTGAACCATATGCAGGGCGATGTGCTTTACCAGTCAGTGTTCTTGGTTCACTATCGAGATGATTGTATCCTCCTTGCGTTTCTAAAATCTGTTGCAGAATATATGCACTCGCTCCACCGGGAACATCTTCATCGACTACAAGCAGACGATTTGTTTTCTTTACAGAATTCACGATCGAATGATTCAAATCAAATGGAAGTAAAGTTTGCACATCTACAACCTCAACTGAAATTCCAGTTTCATCAAGTTGCTTTGCTGCTTCCATGCACAAGCGAAGCGTAGAACCATAACTCACAATCGTTAGGTCATTTCCTTCTCGAATGACTTCAGGCATACCCAACGGTTCACAAAATTCGCCCCAATTCGTTGGCGTTTTTTCTTTCAGGCGATAACTGTTCAATGGTTCAATGACCAATGCAGGTTCATCCGCTTTCAACAATGTGTTATAGAATCCAGCTGCTTTTGTCATGTTTCTTGGAACACAAACATACATGCCTCGAATAGCATTGATGATCATTCCCATTGGAGAACCGGAATGCCAAACTCCTTCCAGACGATGTCCACGCGTGCGGATAATGATAGGCGCTTTTTGTCCACCCATTGTTCTCCACTGCAATGTAG
>CAZBYM010000205.1:0-7394 GCA_964495745.1 uncultured Chryseobacterium sp.
TCCATCACCAAACCATCCATGATAAATCTGAAGTATTGGACGATCTGCACCAAACTGTGAACTGCTGGACAAATAACAATATCCATTCGGATTTATTCCATGAATGTAATGGACATAACCTTCTGCTGCGTTACGGTAATTGGTTTGATTCGGTGCGTCAAGTGTGTAACGATTCATGTTTGAAAATACCGAACCGGTTTCGCATTTGAATTGATTATTATTCCAAACATAATCCTGATCCTTCATGTACGCTATGTATGCATCTGTTTGTGCATTGTAAGCGGGTAGCATGTCCGCATTGTTATTCGAAACAGAACTGATGCAATTGTTGCGAATCGCGGTGACCGTACCGGATGTTGCTCCGATTGTTGTAGTGTAATACAAAAGTGCATCTTGAACAACTGATTCAAATGGATACCAATATGTCCACTGCATCGGTTGCATAGCAGCGTAGTTCGCATCGATGTACGTTCTGTAAACTGAAATTCCTGTTGCCGCATACAGATAAACAGCCGCGACAAATTTTCGTGAATCTTGTTCATACGTGCTAATTTCCGGATTTGCGCTCGAGAATGTTTCATTGTTGTAATAAGAGTATGCGGTATTCACTTGTAGCCATTGCCAAGCGAGTTGCGCACGAGCCAATAATGTATCCCCGAATTCTGCCATGCCGGGACCGGACTGATTCCGAAAAATTATTGCGGCGTGAGCAAACTCACTGCAGATAGTGCGTGTTGCCGAAGAACCTGTTGCACTATAATAACGATATGCAGGGTCTGTACTTGGCGGAGATCCACCGGTAAAACCAAGCGATGAAACTTTCATGATGGCAGAACCATCCATGTTTTGCATTTTCAACAACCAATCAAGTTCCCATTTTACTTCATCAAGAATATCAGGAGTACCGTTTCCGCTTTCAGGAATATTATTCGCATCGCCGAATGCGATCGGGGCTTGTTCATACGCATCAAGCAAATAATGAACTGCGGCGTAAGTAAAGTTCGTGTACTTGTTGTAATCACCGGCATCATGCCAACCTCCGGACAAATCGCGTTCTGTTGCTTGTATCGGATTGGACACAGACCAGCATTGGCCATCTTGTTGTAAATTGAAGTGGCAGGCCCAATCTTCGTATCCAATTCCTGCGTGAGTTGGATCCTTGGTTGTGCCGCAACGTTGATAATAAAATGTTCTCTGCGCATAGTAAAGTGCGCTATTATAAACGTCGGCTCCAATTCTGAAATTCCAGGATTGCATATTGTTAGTTGGATCGAAAATATAGTAATCTCCAACAGAAGTGAGTGATGTAAAATCAAACCACCACGCTTTGTCTCCGGATTGTGCATGTGTTGCTCCGCCATTCCACGCAACAGGAGTTCCGGATAAAACAACATTGCCTGATGGAACTTCTCGAACTTCTAATGTAGTTCCCGGCGTATACGAGTCCGCTGCGTTATAACCCGTTTGTGGATCAGAAATTACTGCAACTTTTCTGTCCATCGGACGATATCCGATCTGATCAATTTTTATGTGCTCGCTGACAATTGTCTGTCCAATTACATTCGTAGCAATGAACATAACTAGTAAAATCCTGATCATTGGTCTCATGGGTTTAATGAGTTGAAATGGTCGGCGCAGTGAAGGTTCTGATATTTTCGTTCAGGTAATCACGCTCGACTTCACCGTCTTTCACTCTGACAATGCGATGTGCGTACTGTGCAATATCTTCTTCGTGTGTTACTACGATGATCGTGTTTCCTGCTTTATGAATTGTCTCGAACAAACCCATAATTTCTACCGAGGTTTTCGAATCAAGATTACCGGTTGGTTCGTCTGCAAGAATAATGGCAGGATCATTTACAAGCGCACGTGCAATAGCAACACGCTGACGTTGTCCTCCGGAGAGTTCATTTGGACGATGATGCATTCTATCTTTTAGACCAACCTGTTCCAATGCATGTTCTGCTTTTTTCTTTCTCTCCAGCTTTGGGATACCAGCGTAGATTAGCGGAAGCATCACATTCTCAAGTGCAGTTTGTCGCGGAAGAAGATTGAACGTTTGAAAAACAAAACCAATGTCTTTATTCCGCACTTCAGCAAGCTCATTGTCGCTCATGTGAGCAACTGCTTTTTTGTTGAGAATATATTCGCCGCTCGTTGGTGTATCCAAACATCCAATCACATTCATCAACGTAGATTTGCCGGAACCGGAAGGACCCATCAACGCAACGTAATCATTCTTGTAAATTTCGAGTGTGATATTCCGCAAAGCAAAAATCTCTTCGGAGCCAACATTGTATTGGCGGGCGATATGATCGAGAGAGATTATTGTGGGCGCTGACATGGGTTCAAAGATAGCGTTTTCATTGCCGCTGCGCGAGCATTACACGGAGACGCGGCGAAACGGAGCCCGTTGTTTGCTGATCTAAACCTACGAGAAACGGCGGATCGCTAAAGCGATCTTTTGGCACACCGTGACGCGTGGGTTTAGAATATGAAGTATTTCTCCGTGCCCCGTGTCTCCGTGTATAGCGCCGCAGGCAGCCACAATCACCATCTCAGCACAAAATGCTCCTTCACTTGTTCCTTCCTCAAAAATACCAACCCAAAATGAAACACATCGAGACTCACATGCACATCCGGATCTTTAACAATTGTTTTCCACGCTTCTTCCATTTCGAGCGACCAGTGAATATCATCGAAAATGAAAACGGTATCGTTGTGCGCGTATTTTTTTACAAGTTCAAAATAGTCGAGCGTTGGTATTCTGCGGTGATTTCCGTCAATGAAAACGAGATCAACAGTTTTCACTTCTTCAAGAACACCAGACAATACGGCATTGAAATCTCCTACGCGCAGGTCGACTTTAGCGTTATGCTTTTTGAAACCTGTTGCTGCAACACGCGCCGTTTCCGGACAACCTTCAATTGTAATGAGTTTTGCTTCGGGTGATCCTGCAAGCATGTATTGTGCAGAAATTCCCAATGAAGTGCCGAGTTCAATAATTGTTTTCGGTTGAAATCGTTTTACAATTCTGTAAAGCAATCGTCCTTCCTTCGGCGACTTAGCTGCGCGTCTGGCAATGGCGGAAATCAATCTTGGCCCTGATTTCCCTGTTCCATAATCTTTCACATTAATTACAGCGGAGTTCAGCATACATTCTTCGCGCCATTTTTCTGCAGCGAAAATCGAAAAATCAGTTTCATCGTTAGGCAAAGTTTTCGTCACCAGATCAAACACGAAAGGTGAATGTACAGCGTGTTTGGTTACAGAATTTTTTCTGTAGCGGAGGTACGCGCGAACGGAAGACCAAACGGACATTGAGGATTTACGATTTACAATTTTCAATTTACCATTTATTTCCTTTCAAACTGATTTTTGGAAAATTGAAAATTGGGAATGACGTAATTCAATCGAATATATGGGAGAAAATGGTCTTGATTTGAGAAGTCAAATGGGTAACCACATGAGATAATTCGGATTCGAGCGCGTTGCACTAGTATTGAATTTCGTAGTAATACTCGTCCGTTCCCGTGGCGCTGGTGTACAATGTCGTCGTATATTCTGTAGCAACGGAATTCCTCGTTACAGTATAATGAACATTGTGCGCCTCATAGCCCCAATATGTTGTAACCAACATGGTATCAATAGACGCTCCCTGAAGCGCCAAATTTCTATTTTCACCAATGGCCTGCGAATAGTTATCCGGTCTATCGATGAAAATGTTTGAAACGAGATCATTGTTATCGAATGGTGTAGAATTAATAAACCGAACCTGAAGAAATCCGCTGGTTCTGCAACTAAGATTCCAGGTAACGGTTTCTCCTTCTTCCAATCGCGGCGTCGGCGTATTTGGATAATAAAACCACATTACGGTCATGCTTTCGGTTAGCAAAGGAATAAATGCGGCATCTCCTTTGAAATAACCTTTAAAGGTGTACGAGTATGTGCCTGTAGCAGAAGTGTGAGCACAGCAATGCGTGGTTACCTCGCCATATCCTCCAGATCCAATTTGTTCCCTAATAATAATGTCCTTGTCTGGAATTCGAGCATGAGTATTTATTTCATAAATGTATCCTTCAATGGCATAATTTGGGCCATCAATGTAATTGCGACAGCTTTCGTTGCATACCAATATGAAAAACAGTCCAATTATGAGACTAATGCGCATGTAGTAAATATAGTTCACCCACAAGTGAAACGCAACAACTCAGAGTGGAAGCCACAGCAAATAATTCGGATTCGAATGCGTTGCGCTGATCTTGAACATCGTGTCACCCACCTTAGAAAATCCCTGTTTTTCGTAGAAACGAATCGCTCTGGGATTCCCTGTCCAGACGTTGAGCCATATTCCCGATTGATTTTCAGCTTTTGCAAGCTCAAGACATTCGTCGAACAGCAATTGACCGATTTTCTGCGGAATGAATTCTTCCAGAACATAGAGCCGTTCCATTTTGCAGGAATTAGTTTGAGTAATTCCCGGACGAGAAGTATTTGGAACAATTTTCGAATATCCTGCAATTCGTTCACCAATTGTTGCAATGCGAAAAAGATTACGAGAATCTTCAAGTTCTTTCACAAATCGCTCTTTCGTGTACGTATTACGAATATAATCGTCCAGATCTTTTTGTGTTGCACTCGTGAGATGTGATTCAAGAAAACTTTTCGCACCCAATTCTGACATCGATTCCGCGTCGATAAGTTTTGGAACTGAAATGATCGGAGACACTGCCATATTTGCAATTTTCAACCGGAGAATGGAAAATTGAGAATGGAAAATTATTGAATCGCGATAACCTTAAACTCAGTCCGTCGATTTAGTTTCTTATTCGCTGGAGAATCATTCGCAACAAGCGGTTTTGTATCTCCGTAACCTTTGTATGTGAGCCGATCAGCAGTAATTCCTTTTGCGATTAGAAAATTATAAACTGATTTCGCTCTGTTTTCGGACAATGTCTGATTGTGCTTTTTGTCACCGTCACTATCTGTATGCCCGCCAATTTCGATTTTCATTTGCGGATTGGCGTTAAGAAACTTGACGAGATTATTCAACTCCGCAGTTGATTCCGATTTCAAGTCGAATTTGTCGACATCGAAATAAACGTTTTTCAAAACAACAGGAGTCCCAACGAGAATTGGTTGCAACGGTACATCCATTTTGTATGGTTCGCCAGGATTAATACTTTCCTGCATCCAAAAGGATTCAGAGAACGGCAGATATTTAGCACGATTCACACTCAGCGCGTAATTTTTGTTTTGCGGAATACAAACAAGAAATTCTCCTGTCACCGGATCGGAAACAGAGGAGATTATTGATTTTCCTGTTGCAAGATCCATGAGTTCGAATGATGCAGCCAAAGGTTTCTTGGTAACCGCATCATACACTTTTCCTTTCATGTACGTTACAGCAACAGGTTGAAGCGGAACAGGAATTTCGAACATATAAATGTCATCGCACCCTAGTGTTCCATCACGTGTGCTGGAGAAGTATGCAACATCTCCTTTACTGTTTACAATCAATCCGCTTTCATCTTCGTATGTGTTGATCGGATAGCCGAGATTGACTGGATTTCCCCAATTACCAAGAGAATCTCTTCTGCAGATGTACAGATCCAGTCCGCCCATACCAATGAGTCCGTCCGAAGCAAAGTACAAAGTTTGATTATCCGGGTGAATAAAAACTGCTTCTTCTTTTCCTGCTGTATTGATGTGCGTACCAAGATTAGTTGGCTTGCCCCACTTACCCAACTCGTCTAGTGAACACATCCAGATGTCGCTGCTGCCGTATCCGTCTCTGCGATTGCTGATGTAGTAAAGAGTTTTTCCGTCGGATGAGAATGAAGGTTGAGATTCCCAAGCAGATGTATTCACAGGTGCGCCAACGTTGACTGGAGCAGTCCAAACTGCGTTTACTTTTTGCGTGAAAAATATATCACAACTTCCAAAACCTTGTCTTCCTCCACCGTAACCGTTGTATTCTTCACAGGCGGCAAAGTATAAGTAGCGACCATCAGCAGATAGGGAAGGGGCGCCTTCGTTGGCTGCAGTATTAATAGGAGAACCCATGTTTTGTGCCACGCTCCATTTTCCGTCATCGCCTTTGTATGAGATGAAAAAATCTTCCTGAGTTTGACGGACAACTCCATTGCCATCTTTCACTTGCGCGTTGCGTGTGAAGAGAAAGGTGTTGTCATCGGCAGTAACGTTTGGAAAATATTCGCATTCGGCGGAATTCGCAGAAGCGCCCATGTTCACCGGCTTAAATGGAACCGGATTAGCCATTGCTTTTATTGCAAAATCACAGGAAGCTATTCCATCTTCAGCCGCATCAATGATTCTTTGCGGCGTACCCGAACGTTTTTTATTTAGAAAAGTCTGGTAGTCTGCTTTTGCTGCTTCGTATTTACCTTGTTTCATTTCCACTTGTGCGCAATCGTAATACGCTGCAGGAAAAAAATTAGGGTTGAGTTCAAAAGATTTTTTGAATTCAATTTCTGCAAGATTCCATTGGCGAAGTGCCATGTGAAGATTCGCCTGGAGCATGTATGCTTCAACAAAATTCGGATCTTCTTTTTTTGCTTTCGCCAATTCCGCGAGAGCGAGTTCATACTGATACGTGTCCATATATTGGATCGCCAGATTGTACGCTTTAGTTGCTTTTTTACTTTTTGTACTCAATGGAGTTTGAGCTTTGCAAGAGAAAGTGCAAATTGCGACAACGAGAATCAGGAGAATATTTTTCATATTGTATTTCTTTTTGTTCTCGCCTTCCCGCGCCCCCTGGCCCCCGAAGGGGGAACCGCCAGCGCGCAATAAGTGTAGTGTGCGGTGGGGGTTCTCTCCTTGTGAGAGTTAGTGAGGCGCGGGAAGGAAAGAAATAAGGTCATGGAATATGCATATACTTATGTGTCTGTAACGAAACATTCCACTTTGGATACATCATTACATACTCAACAATTTTTGGCATCATTTCATTTGATTTACTCCATTCAGGCTGCAAATAAAGAATACAATCCTTGCCGACTTTTGCTGCATTCTCTTCTGCCCAGCGAAAATCATCACTGTTGTAGACAATTACCTTCAATTCGTGTGCCTTACTGAAGTTTTCCGCCTTGGGAGGCATAGTTTTTTTTGGAGAAAGGCAAATCCAGTCCCAATTGCCGGTTAAGGGATAAGCTCCGGAAGTCTCAATGAACGTCTGAATCCCTTTTTCCTTGAGTTTTTTCGTGAGATAATCCATCTGGAATGCGGAAGGTTCTCCTCCCGTAACAATAAGATAAGGTGGTCCATATTTATCATAGATTCTCCTCCAATGTTCCATCCATTCGTCTGGGTAAAGGTATATATTTCTCTTCCTATATTCTTCCCATTTACCTTCAAAAAAACAATAGGAG
>CAZBYM010000206.1:0-7343 GCA_964495745.1 uncultured Chryseobacterium sp.
TGAGTTTTTCAATTTCATGGGGAACTGGATGATAGGAAATTCAGAAAATGGGAATATTTCTGGTACACAAGAATTGGAATTACGTTGGACAAATCTTGCACAAACAGATTTTGTTCGGATAGTTTATGGGCTTCATGAGGCTGGAATAGTGAATGGTGGCACAGGAGAAATTACCAAGATTGTACCAGAAATTGCCAGGCGATTAGGGTTTTCACTCTCGAAAAATTGGAAACAATTGCTTTCAAGTAGTAAGGAGCCTACCACAAAAGTCACTACACATGTTGCAATTTTTGAACAAATGAAAAAAGGATATGAGTCTTATCTTAATCGTGTGGAAGATTGAATTGTTGATAAGTAGATTAGTTAGACTCTAACTTGGGTCTACCTTGTTTGTTTCGTTTGTTTCGTTGGTTTGCCCCGATGAAAACACGATCAACAACAAACCGCAAAGTCGTCCAAGTTGACGCCAGAACACTTGCAGATATTATTCAGCAAGTATTCCGTGAAGAATTCCAAAACCTGAAATGGGCTCCACAAGCCGATCCTCCGAAATTACCACCGGAGAAACCTCCTGTAATTTTGTGTGAGGAACCAGATCCGAACAAAAACAATGAACCTGAAGAAAAAAATGAACCTGAAGTATTTGTTAATGTAAATGAAGGAGCAAGGATCCTTCAAATATCCAAACAAACACTTTATTCTTACACTTCACGATCAGTGGTTCCTTTCTACAAGAAAGCGAAGCGCATTTATTTCAAGAAGTCCGAACTTTTGAAGTGGCTGCACAGTGGAAGAAATAAGAGTCTCGAAGAGATTGAACGCGAAGCAGGAAATCGGAACGGTTCCAAAAAGAAGGGAGGGACTGAATGATCTCTCAAACAATCCCTCCAGATGTGACAGTCAAATATAGGGAAATTCAGGTTACCAATTTCGAGAAGCTCACCGATCAAAAAGGAATAGCCGTCTCAATTGGAGAATGGCTTGATTCAATCAAAAAAGGAAAGCAAAAAGAACTGATAGAAAAGATCAGATCAACTTCGCCTGGCAAAGAACGCGATGCGCTCAAAAAGCAATTGCCTGCGGTTACTGTCTCCGGAACATTTGATGGACAGCGAAAAGCAACTTTGATAAAACTCCATTCCGGATTACTCTGCATTGATTTCGATAAAGTCGAGAATCTCGAAGAGAAATTGGTTGCGATCAAGAATGATCCGTATTGCGTTGCTGTTTTCCTCAGTCCCTCTGGTAACGGCATTAAAGCAATTGTGCCGATTGATCCAACGAAGCATCTTTCAGCGTTCAAGACAATTTCGAAATACTTCAAATCGAAATATGACATTTCTGCTGATCAGTCGGGCAAAGACGTTTCCCGTTTGACTTACACCAGTTATGATCCCGATTTGTACTACAATGAAAACGCTGTGCGTTGGTCGGAAGTTGGAGATCCAATTCAAATCGTGCTGTCTATTGCCGAAAAGCTACAACTCTCCCACCCTTTTCCGTCCGGAACTCGGAACGCATCCTGTTTCAAGTTAGCTTCGAATTGCAAAAAAGAAAGGCTGGATAAAGTACAGGTGATTGAAGCATTCGAGAAGCTCTATGCAGAACCTGATTTTGATTCAGACGAAATCAGGAAGGCAATTGAGAATGCGTACAAATCCGAAACAGACCTTTCTTATAGTCCGACTAAGCTCTACACCAAGATTCACGAGGTTGAAGAATACATCAATAGTCGTTACGATCTTCGCTTTAATGAAGTTTCACAAACGGTTGAGTCAAGGACAGCAGGAACAAACGATATTTTCTCCATCCTGAACGAAGACAACCTCATGAGGGAGTTAATGAAATGCAAGCGTGATATTGGGATGGCAAAGCTTCAATCATTACTCCGCTCCGATTTCGTAGAGAAGTACAACCCATTCAAGCGGTACTTTGATTCGCTGGGAGAATGGCAACCAACAACGGAACCCGACTACATTGAAGAGCTGATGAAGTTCATAACTGTTAAGGATCAGGAAAGGTTCAAACGTCACTTCAAAAAAATGCTCATCCGAACTATTGCTTGCTCTTTGGAAGTTAATGTGTTCAATAAACAATGTCTTGTCCTGGTGCAGAAGAAACAGAATTCCGGGAAGTCCACGTTTTGCCGTTGGCTATGCCCTCCTGCCCTTGGCGATTACATTACAGAGAATATCAACACAGACAAGGATTCGCTTATTGCACTTGCTACGAATATGCTGATCAATCTGGATGAGCTTGCCACGCTTGGTAAAGCCGAAATTAATTCGCTCAAGAGTTTCATGAGCAAGGACAAAATCAATGCCCGTTTGCCCTACGACCGCAAAGCCTCTGTTCACCCACGAAGGGCAAGCTTTGTAGGTAGCACCAATCAGCTCGAGTTCCTTGTCGATGAAACAGGTTCAGTACGTTGGCTGTGCTTTGAACTGGAGAATATCAATTTTGATTACAAACTCAAGATTGACATCAATGATGTCTGGCGTCAAGCGTATCAACTTTACCGGAATGGAGAACCGTATCAGCTCACTCCTGTCGAGATTGAAGAGAATGAACGCAGCAATAAGACATTCCAAATACAAACTTATGAAATGGAATGGGCACACAAGTTCTTTGTGCCTTGCAGCAAAGAAGATGGCGGACAATTCATGCAGACGACCGACATGGTGTACTACATTGAGCGTGCGAAAGAATTAAAACTGAGACCGCAGTTGTTTGGAAAAGCACTTCGTCAACTCGGCTTTGATCAGCAGTCGGGACGTAAAGACGGAACTGAACATTCCTTAAAAGGATATTATGTAAAAATCATTGGCTAATTACCTACTCAATTACTTATGCTTCCATTCTACTGTTATTCCCCCCGTTGTTGTTGAAGAGTAATGAGAGTAACTATGTTTTCAAAAAGTTACTTTTTATTACTCTTCACACTCCGAGCGGATTTGATGAAGAAAAAAGTAAGCGAGTAACCAGAGTATCATGAAATTAAACTTTCTAAAAACACAAAAATGAAACTTACAGGCACTGAAAGCAATGCAATAAAGCAGAAACTACTCTTCGGAGATATTGCGCTTATTGCGAAGATGGCAAACACCAGCTACTCTACGGTTTGGAGATGGTTAAACTGTGATTCTCACTCGACCGTAATACCTCATGCCATTGATAAGTTGTTCAAACACCGTGAAAACGTTGCTGATTCTCTTCGAGAAACGCTAAAAAAGTAATAGAAAGTGCCGTTTTGGGGCAGTAGTTCAATGATTGCGCAGCAGAAGCTTCAACCGCATTTCAATCATTTTATTAGCTCACTTAAACCCAACTTAAACGCCATTGCATTCACACTTATGTCACAATTCATTCGCGCAATAAGTACTGACCATTTCCACCTGAATCAGTGGAATATTGAATCATTGGGCAATTGTGATTGAAGTGTGAGTACTATTTGGCAACCCGTTGATAGAATTCCTCGAAAGTTTCGTTTGGACGTTTCTCAATGCCGTATGCGTCGAAACACTCCTGGCAGAAGTGGAGATCGGGGTATTTCGCAAGAGTCATCTTTTCAAATGGGATTTGGACGGAGGAGATTCCGGAAAGGGGGATTCCGCAGGAGTAGCAGCTTGGTGATGCCATTAAATACAATGATTAACAAAAGACTAAATTTCTGTGAAACTACAAACACAATTGTTAGATCCATTCCATGAAAAAAAATATTCCAAGCTGCGGGGAAACTAATACTACATGGTGATTTAACCCTGCGCTTTTTGTATTATCTTTAGTGGTTAACACATCAAATGTCTTTTATGATAAAAATTAATTCCACCGGATTTGACTCCGTAATTAAGAGTAATTTTTTGACGGGCGCTACAAATTATGAAAATGCGATTGAATATTTATGCCCACTGATTAATCGATTAAACATCCAACGCAAAATACAATCAACCGGATTCTATAAACGCTTGGAAATTGATTTGACAATTGGTTGTATTATGCCCCCATTGACAATAGCATTTGTGGAACCGAAAGATTTGTCAAAATATAGTAAAGCGGCATTTGAAAAATATGTGAATGATAATATCGAAAAAGCATTTGTTCTGGACGGAATTCAGCGATTGAATACGTTAAAGCGAGTTTATGACAAAGGTGAACTGAACTTAGCTAACCCAATTTACCTTAATGTGATTATTTGCCCTAAAAGAGATCATCTACTATATAGAATGGTCACTTTGAATAATGGTCAAAAACCAATGACCGCAAGACACCAAATCGAAATTTTAGCATCGAGCTTGTATGATTTCAAGAAGCACGGAATCACTATTGCAAGCGAAAAGCAAGCACATAACAATCGTCAACCGAATAACGCGTTTAAGGAAGGAGATGTTATTGCTGCTTACATTTCGTTTTTGAGTGATTCGACGAGTTTGGAAAACTCAAAAATAATTGAATCCAAAATGGATGAGCTAATAGCCAGAAAAATTATTGAATCTAATATCACCAAAGACAATATCGAATTCTCTGAAGTTCTGAAACAAATTGCAAGGTTGTCAAAGATCGAGTATAGTTTGAAGTGGTTCAAGAACGCGAATAATCTTATCAGTTTCAGTGTAGCGCTCAAGAAATCCCATGCGTCAATTGCAAAAGTTTCTTCTGAAAATTTCGCAATTGCGCTTGAAAATTTCGAGGCTGCATTCCGGGAATTTGACGTCTCGCAAATAAAATTGAGCAGGGAACGACGAAAACTTGTACAGTACTTTATTGAAAATTTTGCAAAGTTGAAATCGCTTGAACCCGATGACCTTTTGCTTGAGTTTAATGAATTAAGTTAGTCTGTATGGTTTTCGAATACCAAGAAGTTTTGGCAGCGAAGGAAGAAGCCAAATTAGAACCTGCCTTTTCCTTGAATCCAAGCAGCTACTATAAAGAGGTGGCTCTTATTCGCTTACTATCTGGCACGATTGACTTGTACTACGCGCAAGACGACATTACTCTTCAACTGCGAAACGACCTAAGTGACGCGAAAGGAACAGAAAACAAAAAGGTTAGTCGCAATACCGTACTACAATGCATTAAACCAATTAAAACTGATAAGTTCGCTCGCTACTTGGAGATCAATCGATCATCCAATTCAAAAGTGATTGACGACCTACTCTTTGAATTCTCCTATTATTTCGTGTATTCGGCCAAGGGAAATCACACAAGCGCTTTCGTTCATCTTTATAGAATACTTGAATTTATTTCATATTCTTTTCCATTAATCCACGCTTCATCATCGCGAAATTATCACGGAACATTTCTTTCATTGCAATCATACTTTTCTAAAGATGGTGGTGAATTTGAATTTATCAAAAGGTTTGTATCTCGAATTTTTGAAGGTGATGATATCTTAGATTATCCGTTCGAGTTTGAAGTTGAAGCATCAAGTTCATCAATCCGGGAAACCATATATTCTGAATACAGGAAAATATTAGGTTCTTCTGGAGTAGAGTCAATCATTTGTGATGATTCGAGACATTCCGTTTCGGTAAAGGGTAGAGACGTTATCCAAACAATTCGTTATCTGCGCAATAGATACTTCCATTTTGCTATTGGAAGTGGTCAAAAGAATATTAGAGCTTCAGAAATAATGTACCCCGACCTTTTTTTTGCGCAAGTAAATCCTATCGCAGCTAATTGGTTGGCCATTATTTATTTTGAACTCGCAATCAACGCTGCGGATAACTGGACAAAATAATGTTCGTCAACTCATGTCACTTATCCTGGTAAATATTAACTTGATATCACAATTAACTTCATGCTTGAAGCAAATAGATAATTAAGGTGCATTCTTGATGCTCACTTGTTGCTCGCCCCTCTAAAGCCTAATAAAATGAATGGTATTACTTATTGTATTGGAAAGTAATTCCCCGTTAAAAATGTTCACAGTTCACCGCCCTTCAGCACAACACATCTATTAACCCTAAGTCTCTAGCTTTACAACCAATCTGAACACTCAGGAATGCAACGAACAGCTCTCATTCAACAGATCATTTCCAAAAAGAAGTACAAGAACTATTTGGAAATTGGTTGCCAATACGGAATGTCATTTCTGCCAACTGTTTGCCGGAATAAAATTGCGGTCGACCCTGCTTTCGATATTCCGCTGAAGAGAAAGTTTAAATGGCTCATAAAAAATCCTACCAATATCCGCAACAGATACTTTGAGGAGACCAGCGATGAGTTTTTCGCGAAAAGAAAAAGCGAGCTGGAGAAGTACGGCAAGCTGGATCTCGCGTTTGTTGATGGATTGCACACATTCGAAGCGTCACTGAAAGATGTGTTGAACTCGTTGCACTATCTTCAGGATGATGGAATAATAATCATGCACGACTGTTTTCCTCCGCACAAAGCCGGAGCGGTCCCTGCGAAGAACTACGATGATGCCGCAAGCATGAATCTCCCGGGATGGGACGGCTTATGGTGCGGAGATGTCTGGAAAAGTATAGTTTACCTGAAAAAAGCTTTCGGTGAACAGTTGGACGTATATGTAATCGATACCGACTTCGGTTTAGGAATCGTGAAACCAAAGCAAAAAATAACCACCTCACTTGATCTGGATAGAAAATTGTTCGACGAGGTGAATCAACTCACATACGATGAGATGATGATCAATCCTCAGGACATGCTTGGTTTACGGGATGTGAAATTTGCGGAGACGCTAATCAGTGAAATTTAATTGTTAATCAATGTGAATCTCAAATGCAGAAATGACAACTACCTCCCAACCCAACAACCCGCTCCACGGAAAAACGCTCGAATACATTGTTACATTCCTGAGTGACTATTATGGCTGGGGAGAATTGTCAAAACGTGTTCCTATCAATTGCTTCAGAAGTAATCCTTCTATTAACTCGAGCTTGAAGTTCTTGCGCAAAACAGAATGGGCACGAAAAAAGGTGGAAGAAGAATACGTCGAATTGGCAAAAAATACCAGCGCATAAATCTTTTTGCAAGGATAGTTCCTGCGAAATAGAAATTAACTTTGTGAATAATGAAAGACTTTCTCTTGATTTGCGCTTCATTGTTGTAATCCGCAATCCCTTTATACGTTTCCACTTCTTCAGTTGTGGATCCAAACGCACCTGCTGTAAGGAATGACGCTTCATGAAAATTTGTACCATTTTCAGAATAGACCTCATTTCATTGAATATTGGTTCGCGCATTGTATAAGTTGATGATGCATATTAATTTATCTTAGTCCTATGAAAACGAAGCTCCCTTTTCTTTTAGTGTTATTTTGTGTTGCCACTGGATTCACGATTCGAACACAAATAGGAATACCTGTCAATCCACTGGAAAAT
>CAZBYM010000207.1:0-7301 GCA_964495745.1 uncultured Chryseobacterium sp.
GAATCAAAACTGGTTATTATCCATTCGTTTTTTTGTTCGTACAAAACTGAAACGAGATCACCCAATGTCGTAGAAACAGTATCTCCACGAATAATGGTGATATGTTCAGACAATGTATCATCAATCGCCGGCCATTGCACAATTGATTTCTCTGCTCCTTCTGTATAGCGAATAAACAACTTCAACGTGCATTGTTCTCCAATTCGAATCGCATATCTATCAAGCCGGGCTTCTGCAGCTGCATCTTGACCCGCCGATTGCAGAAACGCAAAGCAGGAAATTGCAAAAAACAAAAGTTTTCTAATCTGAAAATTCATCACCGTTTCTTTTCCCGCTGTCTGAAAATTTTGGAAAGTTTCTTTACATAATTGTCGCCGGTCGCGACATGAGCATAGTCAATTCCGCACTTCTGAAATAAGTCGTCCAAAAAAAGGCGATGCATCATAGCGGTTCTGGCAAATTTTGATCGCACTTGTTCACTTGACGTGTCGACCCATTTCAATTCTCCTGTTTCAAGATCTGCTACTTGCACCAATCCAATGTCAGGCAATTCCTGTTCTCTGCGATCATAAATATTCAGGGCAACAACATCGTGACGTCTGGCAGAAATTTTTAAAGCCTTTTCAAATGTTCCTGCCATGAAGTCGGAAACAAGAAACATAATCGATCTTCCCTTCTGCATGCTGTTGAAATATTCCAATGCAGCTTCGATGTTTGTTCCTTGACCTTTCGGTTCGGTCACGATACACTCGCGGATAATTCTAAGAATGTGAGACTTTCCTTTTTTCGGTGGAATATATTTTTCCACTTTATCACTGAAAAAAAGTATTCCTGCATTGTCATTGTTGAAAATTGCAGAGAAAGCAAGAACAGCGGCAATTTCTGTCATCAAATCTTTTTTGTCTTGCACGTGCGTTCCGAATTGCCCCGATTTGCTGATGTCAACCAACAACATCACAGTCAACTCGCGTTCTTCCTCAAATATTTTTACGTACGTATTATTGAATCGAGCCGTGACGTTCCAATCAATTGTGCGGATATCATCACCGGGTTGGTATTCGCGGACTTCAGAAAAAATCATGCCGCGGCCTTTGAAAGCGCTGTGGTATTCACCGGTAAAAACCTGGTTGCTTAACCCACGCGCTTTTATTTCAATCCGCCGTACTTTTTCTATGATTTCCGCTTCGGTCATCGTCCTGCAGGATTATGGCACCTGAACAACAGCAATAACTTCATCAATAATTTGCGAGGACGTAATATTTTCAGCTTCCGCTTCGTATGAAAGTCCAACGCGATGACGAAGAACATCATGCGCAATTGCACGCACATCATCGGGAATTACAAATGCACGATGTTGAAGGAACGCGAAAGATTTAGCCGCTTGAGCGAGTGCAATCGATGCTCTTGGCGATCCACCAAAAGTGATCATGGATTGCAATTTCTGTAAACGATATTCTGCGGGATATCTGGTCGCAAAAACAAGATCGACAATGTATTTTTCAATTTTTTCATCCAGGTAAACATCATGTACACAATTTCGCGCACGCATGATTTCATCCGGGTGAAGCACTTGCTTCGGAACTTTTTTCTCCATTGCCAATTGCTGGCGGATGATATGCTGTTCTTCTTCTTTCGATGGGTAGGTAATAATTACTTTCAGCATGAAACGATCTACCTGTGCTTCAGGAAGCGGATAGGTTCCTTCCTGCTCAATTGGGTTCATCGTTGCGAGTACGAGAAAAGGATCAGGCAGTTTAAAAGTATTCTCACCAATAGTTACTTGCCGTTCCTGCATACATTCGAGTAACGCTGATTGTACTTTCGCTGGAGCGCGATTAATTTCATCCGCAAGAATAAAGTTGGCGAAAATTGGTCCTTTGCGAACTGTAAATTCTTCCTTTTTCTGATTGTAAATCATTGTTCCAATCAAATCTGCAGGGAGCAAATCGGGAGTAAACTGCAACCGACTGAACTTAGCGTCAATCGCAGCTGCAAGTGATTTCACCGCAAGTGTTTTGGCCAATCCCGGAACACCTTCCAAGAGAATATGGCCGTTGGAAAGAAGCGCAATAAGTAATCGCTCAATCATGGTCTTCTGACCAACAATTACATTGTCTAATTCCGAGTTGATTTTGTCAACGAAAGCGCTTTCCTTCCGTATTCTTTCTGTGAGCTCCTGAAAATCCTGATTCATATGTGGTTTTGTCGTTGAAGTAAAGATACTTCCTTGGGTAGCAGCAAAGGACAGGACGATCAAAAAAAATGTTAACCATTTTACTTCAACTGAGTCCTTGAAGCGAAGAAAGTTTCCTGGTTGAAAGTGTATTGATCAGTACTTCTTGCAGCAGCGAATACATACCTTTGTTGGCTACAACCGTGTCACGCTACTTCATTCGTCTCGCTTACAAAGGAACCGCCTATCAGGGCTGGCAGGTGCAACCGCATACGCCACTTACGATTCAGCACCAAGTGAACGAGAAGCTCAGCATGATTTTACGAGAGTCCATTGAATGCGTGGGTTGTGGCAGAACCGACAGTGGCGTTCATGCTCGTGATTATTATGCACATTTTGATTCTGAGAATACCAATCTGGATGGTGACGACGATTTTGTCTATCAGCTGAATCGTGTACTTCCAAGAGATATTGCGGTAAAAAAAATAGTACTCATGCCTGAGAATGCGCATGCGCGATTCGATGCAGTTTCACGAACATACGAGTATCATGTGATCACCGGAAAGGACGCATTCAATGATCATCAAGCATGGGAAACGCGCGATATTGCGGATGTGATGTCTATGAATACAGCAGCAGACATTCTGATGGAGTATGACGACTTTGCTTCGTTTTGCAAGATCGGTTCTGATCAAAAATCGACTAAATGTAAACTCAGTGAGGCGTGGTGGATGCGTCATGGTAATTACCTCGTATTCACAATTACTGCTGATCGTTTTCTTCGCAATATGGTGCGTGCAATCGTCGGAACATTGATGGATGTCGGTAGAGGAAAACTTTCTATTGAGGATGTGCATGCAATTGTCAAATCGGGAGATAGAAGTGAAGCCGGACAATCAGTACCAGGGCATGGATTATATCTTACACGAATCGTTTACCCAGAACTTTACGGTCTTGACAAGGAGGAGGAAGTATGAGTGAAGTTTCCGGGAAAGCTTTCGATGGTAAATTACTAAGACGGATATTAGGTTATACACGGCCATATCGTGGCATTTTCATTCTCGCAATAATTCTGACGATTACGCTTTCGTTTTTGTCTGTAATCAGACCTCTGCTTATCCGACATGCGGTGAACGACTTTGTTGTTGTTCCTACAGATTCATCACACGCCGACTTTCTAAAAATGAATCTACTCATTTTTACTGTGGTGATGATTGTTTTTTTGATTCTTGAATCGGTGATGCAATTCATTAATCAGTACACCACGAGTTTGATAGGACAAAGGATTGTTCGTGACTTGCGTGTTCAGTTGAACAAAAAAATTCTAACATTTCGTTCAAAATATTTCGACAATACACCAATAGGAATGTTGGTTACAAGGGTTGTTTCTGATATCGAGGCGATCAACGATGTTTTTACACAGGGTTTCATCGTTATCGCTGGTGATTTGTTGACGATTGTTGTTTACCTGACCGCCATGTTAATTGTGGATTAGGAAGTAACATTAGTTGTGCTTACTACTATTCCGATTATGTTTTTCGCCACATGGGTTTTCAAGAATGCGGTGAAACAATCATTCACGGATGTTCGGAATCAAGTAACGCGATTGAACACATTTGTTCAGGAACATATTACCGGGATGAAAATTGTTCAGGTCTTCAACCGCGAGAAAGAGGAGATGAATCGATTTGCGGAGATTAACAAAAAGCACCGCGATGCGAATGTGAAGTCCGTTTGGTATTATTCTGTTTTCTTTCCAATTGTGGAGATTCTCGTTTCAGTTTCATTGGGACTTTTGGTGTGGTACGCGGGGAAACAGATTTTTGGTCATTACGCCGCGCCAGGAGATGTGGCATTTTTCGTATTGCTGATCAATCAGTTTTTTCGTCCGATACGCATGCTCGCAGATCGCGTCAATACTTTGCAAATGGGAATGGTTGCTTCTGAACGGGTTTTCAAAATTCTTGATCGGGAAGACAGCATTGTAGACGCTGGCACTAAGTCTGCCAATAAAATCACGGGTGAGATCAGCTTCCGTGACGTTTGGTTTGCATACAACAATGAAGAGTGGGTATTGAAGGGAATTTCATTTGAAGTGAAATCGGGCGAAACAATTGCTCTTGTAGGTGCAACAGGATCCGGAAAAAGCTCAATCATTAATTTGTTAGGTAGATTTTACGAATACAATACCGGAGAAATTTCCGTGGATGGAGTTTCAATAAGAAATTATCAACTGGCTTCTTTGCGTCAAAATATTGGTGTTGTGTTGCAAGATGTTTTTCTTTTCTCCGGAACTATATATAACAATATTACGCTCGACAATCCGGAAATAAGCCGGGAGCAGGTTGTTGCAGCTGCGAAAGCTGTAGGCGCACACGATTTCATCATGCGACTGCCGGGAGGATATGATTTTGATGTGCGTGAGCGTGGAGGAATGTTGTCGGTGGGCCAGAGACAATTGATTTCATTTATCCGGGTATACGTTTACAATCCGCGAATTCTTGTTTTAGACGAAGCAACTTCTTCAATTGATACGGAGTCTGAGATTCTTATTCAGCGCGCAACTGAAGTGCTCAAGCAGGGACGAACTTCTGTTATTATCGCGCATCGATTGGCGACTATTCAGAACGCAACAAAAATTCTCGTGATAGATCATGGAGAAATTGTTGAAAGCGGAAGTCACAGCGAACTGGTTCTTCAAAACGGACCTTACAAACGCCTGTTTGAAATGCAATTCAAGTCAGAACAAAAAATTGCAGGATAGAAATCAGGCAAGTTTCTGCGCATTTACAATTTCAGAAAGATTTATTTTCTCGTACGCATTGATCCGTCGAAGATCCAAGAGTGTCCCGTTATCGTTTTGAGTGAACATTGGAAGGAACTTTGCGCCATAAATAATTTCGGAAGCGCGGAATGAAGTTCTCGAATACACGGTCTGTGAAAAAGTTTCATCGAATGCTTTAAGCACAACGTACGTTTCCAATTTCATCTCTTCCAGTTCGCGTGCCGATTTTTGATAGAGTGGACTCATCTCATCGATCGGATGAACAATTGTCCAGCTAGTAGGAAACAAATTTATTTTTCTTCTCTCTAAATTTAGAGGAAGAAAATTCCGCATTCCTGTCTCAGGATTAATGAAACCGATATTCACATCAACTTCCACTTCAATGAGTTGATTTCGCCGCATGTTTGTCAAACGAAACATCAACGCTACTCCATCTCGGTACGGAGCAATGATGGCGTTTTCACTGTACAAGAGCTTGGCTTGTGGTCGTGAAAAACGTCCATATAGTAATCCGGTTGCCAGCGCAAATCCAAGTAAACCAATCATGGATTCAATTGCAGTCACTGTACTTGCCAGCGCACCCACAGGAGCAATTCTTCCATACCCAAGCGTTGTGAGCGTTTGTGAACTGAAGAAAAATACTTCGAGAAATTTCTGACCTTCACTCATCTTAGAAGAATCCATAGAGAGTGTTTCGACACCAAGTGTGTAGTACACACCTGCAAAAATCAGATTCATGAGGATGTAGCTAACGAAGATCAAAACAATGAACTTCGTCCAAGACATTGTAATAAGAGTATGGTAAATCTCATAGTGACGAAAGCGAGGCTCGCCGGTTCGCTCAACGTTGAAGGAACCGTCTTTGTTCATGTTGCGGGAAGAGGTTGCACTCTTGCCGAAGCCAATGTCGTTGTCGTTCTGAGTCGATTTACGATCAGTCATGGTGTTGATGATTGGATAATAGGATTATGGAATGATTGGATTGTGTCAAGTTAAAATTCGGAATCAAGGTAGTTATTAGACTGGTCTCATTCTATCATCCAATCATCAGATCATCGTATCATCCGCTGACTTTTGTTGCTAAATGCTTCTTGAGTTTGTCTTTGATGTATTTTCCGGTGACAGACGTTTTGCTTTTCACAATTTCTTCCGGTGTTCCTTCGAAAACAATATTTCCACCGCCATCTCCGCCTTCAGGACCAAGATCAATAATCCAATCGGCGCATTTGATTACTTCCGGGTTGTGTTCAATGATAATTAAGGAATGTCCTTGAGCGATCAATGCATTGAAGGCAACGAGTAATTTTTTGATATCGTGAAAATGTAAACCGGTTGTTGGCTCATCAAATATGAAGAGAGTAGGAGGTTGGTTACTTCCCATCCCAAGGAAAGATGCAAGTTTAATTCTTTGTGCTTCTCCGCCGGAAAGTGTGCTCGAAGATTGTCCAAGCTGAACGTATCCGAGACCGGTATCCTGAAGAGGTTTCAGTTTATTAATAATCTTCTTTGCTTGATTCGTTGTGTCTTCACTAAAAAAACGTACGGCGTCATCAACCGTCATGGAGAGAATATCAAAAATATTTTTCTCGCGAAATTCAACTTCCAACGTTTCATCTTTGAACCGTTTCCCTTTGCATCCTTCACAAAGCAGATGCACATCGGCCATGAACTGCATTTCAACTACAACTTCGCCTTCACCTTCGCACACATCACAGCGACCTCCTTCAACATTAAATGAGAAATTAGAAGGTTTGAATCCTCTCATTTTGGAAATTTGTTGATCTGCATACAACGCACGAATTTCATCATACGCCTTCACGTAGGTCACCGGATTCGATCGCGAAGATTTTCCAATCGGATTCTGATCTATAAATTCGATAGATGAAATATGTGCATAGTCGCCTTTCAGTCCTTCGAATTTTCCGGTTTGTTCTCCATAACCACCAAGTTGTTTGGTGAATGCAGGATAAAGAATTTTCCGAACGAGTGTTGACTTGCCAGAACCACTTACTCCGGTAATTACCGTCATTACATCAAGAGGAAACTTGACATTAAGGTTGTTGAGATTATTTTCAGCCGCAGATTTTACCTCAACATAATTTTTCCATTTTCTTCGTTTCGATGGAACTGCAATTTCTTCGCGACCCGTTAAATATTTGGCAGTAAGTCCATCCGACAACAATAATTGGTCTGGAGTTCCAGCATAAACAACTTCACCTCCAAGCGAGCCGGCCATTGGACCCATGTCAACAATGACATCACTTGCTTTCATGATTTCTTCGTCGTGCTCAACAACAATTACTGTGTTGCCAAGATCGCGAAGCGAATACAAAACCCGAATGT
>CAZBYM010000208.1:0-7289 GCA_964495745.1 uncultured Chryseobacterium sp.
TAGCAAGGGAATTATCACGACAGATCGTGATGATCTTGACGAGAACAAAAAGTTTTTCGCACGGAAGAAAGATAAACGTGAAACGCTTGCGGATGCAATGAAAGATGCCGATGTTTTCGTTGGACTTTCCAAAGGAAATATTGTAAATGCGGATATGATTCGTTCGATGGCAAAACGCCCTGTTGTATTTGCGCTTGCCAATCCTGATCCTGAAATTCCATACGAAGAAGCAGTTGCTGCACGGCCAGATATTATTCTTGCTACAGGAAGATCGGATCATCCGAATCAAGTGAATAATGTTCTTGGTTTCCCTTTCATTTTCCGTGGAGCACTCGATGTTCGTGCAACGCAGATCAATGAAGCAATGAAACTTGCGGCGGCATATTCCATTGCGAATCTTGCCAAAGAACCTGTTCCTGATGATGTGAATCTTGCTTACGATACACGCAACTTGAGCTTTGGTCCGCTCTACATTATTCCAAAACCAATTGACGGTCGATTGATTTCAACTGTTGCTCCTGCCGTTGCCAAAGCTGCAATGGAATCTGGAGTTGCACGCAAATCAATTACAGATTGGGATGCATATCGAACAGAACTGAACAATCGTTTGGGTCTCGACAATAAACTCATGCGTACTGTTGCTTCCAAAGCTCGTCAGAATCCGAAGCGTGTTGTATTTGGAGAAGCGGATACGTACAAAATATTGAAAGCGGCACAAGTCGTAAAAGACGAAGGCATCGCGAAACCAATTTTGCTAGGCGACGTGGCCAAAATCAATCGTCTTATTGAAGAGCATAGCCTTGATCTGGGTGATATAGTTATCGTTGATCCGCGCAGCGCCGAACACGAAGAAAATCGTTACCGTTTCAGTGAAATGCTTTACCAAAAGCGGAAACGTCGCGGTTTGACTCAATATGAGGCCAAGAAACTTATGCAGGACCGGAATTATTTCGGGGCTATGATGGTCGAAACCGGAATGGCAGATGCGATGATTTCAGGTCTTACAAGAAAATATGGTGTTCCAATTACGCCTGCTCTTCAGTGTATCGGAGTACAGGAAGGTGTGAAAAAAGTGGCCGGGATGTACATGATTTCCACGAAACAAGGCAACTTTTTCTTTGCCGACACGACTATGAATGTGGAACCCACTGCCCAGGAGCTGGTTGACATAACGGTCCTCACAGCTCAGGCGGTCAGACAATTTAACATCGTGCCACGCATTGCTTTGCTCTCTTACACCAATTTCGGTTCAGCCAGTGGACCGCTTCCTCAGAAAGTTCAGGAGGCGACTGCCATTTTGCACAGGGATTATCCCGGGCTAATTGTTGACGGAGACTTACAAGCCAACTTCGCACTGAACAATGAACTGCTTAAAGAAGTGTTTCCATTTAGTGAACTCGTAGGTAAGAAAGTCAACACGTTGATTTTCCCAAACCTCGCTTCCGGAAACATCGCTTACAAAATGATGCAGGAAATGGGCGGCGCAGAAGCAATCGGACCTATTCTTCTTGGATTGAAGAAACCAGTGCACATTCTTCAACTTGGAAGTTCAGTTCGTGAAATCGTGAACATGGTGACGATCGCTGTCATGGATGCACAGTCAAGAAAGCAGTAAAATATGTTTAATCATTTCGAAGGAAAACTCACTATGAAAACCCCAACCTACGCAGTTATCGATTGTGCCGGTGTTGGGTATCTGATGAATATTTCCCTTCATACATATGCGAAGATTCCTGAATCAGGAAATTGCAGACTGCTTGCTCATCTTGCCGTGAGAGAAGATGCGATGGTATTGTACGGTTTTGCAGATGATGAAGAGAGAGAATTGTTTCGGCAATTAATCTCGGTCTCCGGCGTAGGTGCCGGCACTGCACGAATGATCTTGTCTTCTTTAACACCTGTAGAAATTGTATCAGCCATTAATTCCGGAAATGTCTCGGCATTGAAGTCAATAAAAGGCATAGGAGAGAAATCAGCACAACGGATCATTATTGATCTGAAAGGAAAATTCGGAAAGGATCAATCGATCGCTCCGCTTCATTTTTCTGCTGCAGACAATAAGCTTCGTGATGAAGCGTTATCTGCGCTGATTGCACTTGGCTTTGCCCGCAATATGGCCGAAAAAGCAATTGATAAATCATTAAAGTCAGAGGGTAATGTGGTTTCCGTTGAACATCTCATCAAGTTAACGTTGAAAAACCTCTGAAAATCTAAGCCTTGAACGCACTACTCAAATATACAATAGCCACTGCGGCATCTGTCTCCCTCCTTGCGATGGTGATGAACAGCGACGCACGCATAGCAACCGGCCACGGTGGAGTTTCCGGTTATGCAGATACTCCTACTGTTGATACGCCGCTGGTTTACCCGTACTCCGATAACAGTTATCTCGATCCATTGTATTACAACGATGACGATCCATTGAAGTTGAAAAGACCTTCCAACATCAAGACAAGTGTTACGTACAATCCTGATTCCAATACATACGAGGTCACTCAGAAAATTGGAAACAAACTCGATTACCGTCCGCCTACCTACATGACTTTCGAAGAGTACATGTATTACGATGTGCAGAAATCTGTTCACGATTACTGGAAACAACGTGAGCATGCGGAAAGTCAGGCGCAAGGTCGTGGCGACAAAGGATTAATTCCTCCAATTAAAATCAACAGCGAAAAGTTCGATAGAATTTTCGGCGGCGGAACAATTGATATTCGTCCGCAAGGTTCTGCCGAATTGATTTTCGGGGTGAATGTAAATCGCACAGATAATCCTGCGCTTCCTGAACGTCAACGACGAGTTTCTACTTTCGATTTCGATGAGAAAATTCAGTTGAATGTTGTTGGAAAGATCGGAGAGAAATTGAAACTCACAACGAGTTACAATACGGAATCAACTTTCGAATTCGAAAACCAGATGAAACTGGAATACACCGGCTTCGAAGATGAGATTATCAAGAAGATTGAAGCGGGTAACGTTACGTTCGGATTGAATTCTTCGTTGATCACAGGAAGTCAAACCTTGTTTGGAATAAAAACTGAATTCCAGTTTGGACGTTTAACCATGACGAACATTATCTCGCAACAGCGTGGTAAGAAATCCGAAGTAAACGTTACAGGCGGCGCACAGGTTACAAACTACGAAGTGAATGGAGATAATTACGAAGCGAACAAACACTTCTTCTTATCACAGTATTTCTTCAATAATTACAATTCATCACTCGCGAATTTTCCGATCATCAATTCCGGAGTTTCAATTACACGCGTTGAAGTTTGGGTAACGAATAGAACAGGTGTTGTTGACAATACAAGAAACCTGGTTGCATTCACCGACATTGGTGAAGACACATTGGAGGATATCGGAACTTCGTTTATCAGCATCAATACAACTGAACCACCGTATCCGGATAACCAGCGGAATGATTTGTATGATCAGCTCGTGAATCTTTACGGCAACCTGAGAAACATCAATCTACCGCTTCAGACAACATTCTCCGCCCTCGCAAGTACAGGATTCAGTCAGTCCGTCAACTACGAACGCGTGAACAATGCGCGCAAACTTTTGCCAACGGAATTTAACATCAATGAACGTCTTGGATTTATTTCTTTGAACCAGGCGCTGAACTATGACGAAGTTGTTTCTGTTGCATATCAGTACACGCTGAATGGCGATGTGTATCAGGTTGGGGAATTCTCCACTGATGGAATTACAGGTCAGGATGCGCTCATTCTTAAATTGTTGAAGAGCACGAACAACGTTCCGAAAATTGCCAGCGGTGTTCGTTACAAAACCTGGGATTTGATGATGAAGAACATCTATTCCATTGGAGCGTATCAAGTGAACCCACAGGATTTCACGCTTCAGGTTTGGTACAACAATCCTTCTACAGGAACTGATATTCCATTTATCCCGGAGGGGCCAATCAATGGAAAGCCGCTTTTGCAGGTGATGAATCTTGATAAACTGAATCAGCAAATGCAACCAACACCTGATGGACAGTTTGACTTCATTGATCGTGTTACGATTTACGCGAACAACGGACGAGTCATCTTTCCTGTCACACAACCGTTCGGCGAATGGCTGAACGGACAGTTTGCCAGTGACCCCAATCAGTCGCAGCTCTATCTGAAATATGGTTATCCGCAATTGTACGACTCTACCAAAACTGTTGCGTCAACAACTTTCGCCGGAAAGAACCGATTCAAATTAAAAGGTTCCTACAAATCTTCTTCTAATTCGGATATCTCACTGAATGCAGTAAACGTTCCGCAAGGTTCTGTAACTGTTACGGCCGGAGGTGCGCCATTGACAGAAAACGTCGACTACACAGTTGACTATACGTTGGGCCGCGTGCGAATTATTAATGAAAGTGTTTTGAATTCCGGAGTTCCAATCAAAATTTCATTGGAGAGTAATTCACTTTTCAATATTCAGTCGAAAACATTGTGGGGAACGCATTTAAATTATCGGTTCAATCGCGATTTCAGTATGGGCGCCACTGTGATGAATTTGACCGAGCGTCCGATCACACAGAAGATCAACATCGGTGACGAACCAATGAGCAATACTATTTGGGGATTGGATTTGAATTACCGAACAGATGCGCCGTTCTTAACACGAGCAGTTGACCGATTGCCATTGATCAGTACGAAAGCTCCATCATCAATTACTACGCAAGGAGAATTCGCATATCTCGTTCCCGGTCACAACAAAGCCATTGGTAAAAATGGAAATTCATACATCGATGATTTCGAAGGAACGCAATCTGCAATTGATATTCGTTCACCGCAAAGTTGGTCGTTAGCATCAGTTCCTCAAGGACAATCGGTGCGTTTTCCTGAAGCAAGTGCAGATAGTTTGTATAGTGGTTTGAATCGCGCGAAATTCTGTTGGTATGTAATTGATCCGCTCTTCATGCGTCTCGACAATAACCTGAAGCCGGATCACTTGACAGCAGGAGATCTTTCTGATCACCGCACTCGTGAAGTTTTGGAAACAGAAATTTTCCCGAACAAGCAACCGCCAAATGGTCAGCCATTGAACGTATCGATGTTGGACCTTGCATACTATCCAAGTGAACGTGGACCGTACAATTTTGATGTTGCACCATCACCATTTTCTGCTGGTCTGGATGCGAATGGAAATCTTATCGATCCAGCTTCCCGTTGGGGCGGTATGCAGCGTCGTATTGAAACAAATGATTTCGAAGCAGCGAACATTGAGTACATCCAATTCTGGATGATGGATCCTTACAACGAAGACGTCCCTACAGTTGACCGGAATTCTACTGGAGAATTAGTCATCAACATTGGAAATATTTCTGAAGACGTTTTGAAAGATTCGCGTAATTCATTCGAGAATGGTGGGTCTACCAATGGAGATTTTTCTTTGATTGATACAACTGAGTGGGGTCGTGTTCCTGTAGTACAATCCATTGTTAATGCTTTCGACAATGATCCTGATAAACGTGCTCTGCAGGACGTAGGTCTTGATGGTTTAGGGGATGCTGATGAAGCTTCGTACTTCGGACAATACATGTTCAAAATTGACTCAATGTATGGTCAAGCTTCCGGCGCGTACCAGCAAGCATCTAAAGATCCTGCGGCCGATAACTATCACTATTATCGAGGAACTGATTTTGATAATCAATCGAAGCCGGTTCTTGCCCGTTACAAAATGTTCAACGGTCCTGACGGAAATTCTCCGGCAACAGGAAAACCAAATGATGATGGATACACGGAAGATTATCCAACCCAGTCGACAACGTTGCCGAATCAGGAAGACATCAACCGTGATAACACACTGAACGAAACGGAAGGTTATTACGAGTACCGTATCAAGATGAATCCGAATGATGTGAATCCAAACAACGTAGGTAACAACTATATCACAGATGTTTGGGAGACTCAGGTTACAACAAAGGATGGACGTACGCGGCCAATTACGTGGTATCAATTCCGTGTTCCTGTTCGCAATTATGATGCACGTGTAGGTAACATTGAGAACTTTAACTCGATCCGTTTCATTCGTTTGTTCTTCCGCGATGTAGACAAGCCGGTGTATTGTCGTTTCGCTCGTCTTGAACTTGTGCGTTCTGACTGGAGAAAGTATCAGTACTCGTTGTTGTACCCTGGAGAATACATCAGCAATGATCAAAGCGATACTGAATTCGAAGTTGCTGCAATTAACATTGAAGAAAATGGAAATCGCACACCAATCAATTATGTTTTGCCTCCCGGAATTGATCGTGAACAAAACGTGCAGAGCGCAACATTGGTTCGTTTGAATGAGCAATCGTTGTCGATGAAAGTGTGTGATCTTGAAGATGGAGATTCACGCGCTGCATTCAAGACTGTGAGTAATATGGATATGCGTTCGTACAAGAAGATCCGCATGTTCGTACACGCTGAAGCTCGTGCGGGAAGCAATGAGCAATTGAGCAACAATGATGTTTCTGCATTCATGCGTTTGGGAACGGATTACACAGACAATTACTACGAATATGAAATTCCATTGACCGTAACTCCAGCCGGAGTTTATGCGCCGAATGATGAAGTTGATCGTGAGAAAGTTTGGCCGGAAGAAAACAACATGGAACTTTCGTTCGAGCTCTTGCAATACGTAAAGCAACAGAGAAACATTGCGATCTCCAACGGAACGGCTTCGCTCACTGCTGAATTTACAATTGCAGATCCAGAACATCCTGAACGTAAAATCACGGTGAAAGGAAATCCAAATCTTTCGTCTATTAAAATTATCATGCTTGGAATCCGCAATCCAAAAATGACAAGTGGATCAACTAACGATGATGGATTGACGAAGTGTGCTGAAGTTTGGTTCAATGAACTTCGTCTTACAGACTTTGATGAGCAAGGTGGTTGGGCTGCAACTGCTCGTGTAACCGCGAAGCTTGCCGACTTAGGTGTTGTGAATCTTTCCGGAAACATGGCAACACCTGGCTTCGGAAGTATTGAGAAAAAAGTAAGTGAGCGTCTGCGCGAGAAACAAGTGAACTATGATGTTTCTACGCAACTTGAACTTGGTCGTTTCTTCCCGGAGAAAACCGGAATTCGTTTGCCTTTGTTCTGGGGATATGGCGAAACATTTATTACGCCTCAATTTAATCCTCTTGATCCGGATATTTTATTGTCGCCTGTTTTATCCAATGAAGACCTTTCCTAGGATGATCGCGATTCGATTCGTGGCGCAACTGTATATTAAACGAGGAGAAAATAATTTAACTTCACAAACGTTAACAAGGAGAATGAGAAAGGTTGAAAGAGGCACAT
>CAZBYM010000209.1:0-7284 GCA_964495745.1 uncultured Chryseobacterium sp.
GGCATGATAAGAAGAACGTACCAGGGGTCCACTTTCTACATATCGAAAGCCGAAGTCCTGTCCTATTTTCTTGTACAAAGCGAATTTCTCAGGATGTACGAATTCTTTGACCGGAATATGCTTTTTCGTTGGTTGTAAATACTGCCCAATAGTCAGAATTTCAACGCCGGCGTTACGCAGATCCTGCATGGTTTCCATCACCTCTTCATCTTGCTCGCCAAGTCCTACCATGATCCCCGATTTGGTATGGCAACCACCTTCGTGAAGAAAACGCAAGACTTCCAGACTTCGATCGTATTTGGCTTGAATTCGAACCTGTCGTGTTAATCTGCGCACTGTTTCCATGTTGTGTGACACGATTTCAGGCTTCACATCAATAATTCGCTGGATATTGTGTTTTTCTCCTTTGAAATCGGGAATTAATGTTTCCAACGTGGTTTCGGGGCTCAATTTTCGAACGGCCAAAATCGTTTCCGCCCATATTGTTGATCCTCCATCCGGCATATCATCGCGATCAACAGATGTGATCACGCAATGCTTTACGCCCATGAGTTTTACCGATTCTGCAACACGCATAGGTTCGTTGACATCCGCGAGCAAAGGTCGTCCGGTTGCAACCGCACAAAATCCGCATGAACGTGTGCAGATGTTTCCAAGAATCATGAAAGTTGCAGTACCTGCTCCCCAGCATTCGCCCATGTTTGGACAGTTGCCGCTCTCGCAAATGGTGTGAAGTTTATGCTTATCGACGAGTTCGCGGACTTTGAGATAGCTTTCTCCAGTTGGGAGCTTCACTCGCAGCCATTCGGGTTTCTTGATTCTCGATTCAGTAGTTTCCATCATGCGATCAATCTTCACACTTAATTCTTAGAACCACTTTCTTCCCATGCTGAACTGCAGATAGAGAGAAAGAAGAATCATTTGTTCACGTTCAGTTGCCATGATTTTCACTGGGGTGATGTAAATATCCGTGATGAATCCAACTTCAACGAAACGAATTTCTTCATTGAGAGGGCCATACTCGAAATTGAATCCAACTTTCGCGTATCCGCCAGGACGAATTCCAATTTCGCTAAGTCCACGAAGGAAAGGAGCACGTCCATAGATATTATCAGGGAAATGAATTGTGGGATCATACTTTTCAGTCATGACAATTTTTGTTCCCGGAACCGGATTGTCGTACAGAATTTCCAGGTAAACGGGCTTAGCCAATCCGATTGATGCGCCGATGAAAGCTACGTATCGGATTTCAACTCCATTTTTCTCCGGCTTAGTATAAATTACATTTTGAATTCCGATCCCTGATCTGAGAATGAAGAAACTGTTTTGTTTTCCGTAATAATATCCTTTGGCGTTATCATAAAATGGATTGGTGACTTTAACTTCTTTCGGGTGCTTGTAATTCACCAGATCAAATTCCCAAACACCTTTACGTCGTGCAGTAACGTGTTTACATCGACGGTAGTTCAGTCCAAAACCATGCGAGTTAATGATCACACCGCCATTCGCTTCATTCCTGTAAAGCAATCCAGCTTCTTCGTAGAGATTCTCGTTAGTTTGCACCGTTTTCGGATCACCTTGCGCAAACAAAATGGAAGCGGAAAAAACAAAAAATAACGTAAACAGATGATTTCTCATTAGAATAACGAAATTTACCAATTCTAACAAAGTTAGGAAGAAAAATACTCCTTTCCACACAAAAGTCTATGGCAAAAATTTCAGAAATTCAGTATGAAGGCGGCCTTCGCACTACTTCTATTCACTTGCAATCCGGTAAACAAATCATCACTGATGCTCCAACCGATAATAACGGACGTGGTGAAGCGTTTTCGCCAACGGATTTGCTCTCCACTTCGTTGGGATGTTGCATGCTGACTATTATGGGAATCGTGGCCGCGAGGAGTTCAATCAATCTTGAGGGAACAAAGGTTGATATCACCAAAATTATGGGAACTGAGCCACGACGTGTTGTTGAAATAGTTGTTGAAATGACGATTCCCGGAAAAGAACTATCAGAGAAAGACAAACATTTGTTGGAGCAAGCAGGGTTGACGTGTCCGGTGGCAAAAAGTCTACATCCTGACTTAAAACAAACCGTGCGTTTTTCCTGGGTCTAGCAAAACACAATGAGCTCTGTTACATCAATCGCATTTTGCGAAATCGAAAAAACACAGGAACTATTTTTCACTACTAAAACTTGTGGCGATTCATGTTCAACACGGAAGTGTTTGGCAAGCAACTGCGACCCTTCACGATTGGTCAACACATTAACAAAATAAACAGTCGTTTCCGCTGGCAAATTTGCGGAATGTCTGTTAAAACGATTCCAAGCAACTGCGCTCACAGAACATCTTGGACTATGTTTGAAAATGATAAATGTGCCCTTCTGTGTTCCGTCGCAGAGGGTTTTTGCATTTTCCAGAGAAGTGATTTCTGTAATTTTCATCTCATGTGTAAAAGAAAACAGACTTTCGAAAGAAAGTCTGTTAACTAATCAAACGTAAATCTCGACTAGGAATTCTTTTGAAACTCCTTCTTTGTGCCCATAGATTCGTAAGCCTCACACTTTTCTTTATTCTTACAAGAAGAAACAGAAACTGTAACAGCAAAGAGAAGAGCAAAAGCAACAAGTACTTTTTTCATGATACTGGATTTGAAGATTTCAGATGTGTTTGCAAATACCGTGCAAAAATAGACGGATACCTGAATCTTACCAAAATATGTTGATACATTTTTTATTAACACCCAATAAATTACATTTACTACCCTTTAGAATTATGTACTTGTTTTTAGTTTTTACGATATCGATAATTGGTTATGAGCACTGTAGTATCCACCAGCCCACAAATTCACGAAAGCTGGAAAGAAGTCTTGCATGAAGAATTTGCCAAGCCCTATTTTTCTGAATTGAGGGAGTTTCTGCTAAATGAGAAACAATCTGTTCCGGTTTACCCTCCTGGCCAACTCATTTTTAACACGTTCAACCAAACTCCATTCGAAAAAGTGAAAGTGGTTATTTTGGGTCAGGACCCTTATCATGGACCCGGGCAAGCCAATGGATTATGCTTCTCTGTTTCTGAAGGAATAAAACATCCGCCATCGCTGGTTAATATTTTCAAAGAGATGCAGAAAGATCTGAATGTCCCTTATCCCAAAACGGGTGATCTTACCGCATGGGCGAATGAAGGGGTGTTATTGTTGAATACAACACTTACTGTAAGAGAACATTCACCCGCGTCACATCAAGGAAAAGGGTGGGAGGAATTCACAGATTCTGTTATTCGCAGATTATCGGACAATAGAAAGGGAATTATTTTCATTTTGTGGGGACGACACGCTCAGAATAAAAAACCTTTAATCGACATTACAAAACACCATATCCTGGAAGCGGCTCATCCTTCTCCATTTTCGTGCAGCGGCTTTTTTGGATGCAGACATTTTTCAAAGGCGAATTATTTATTGACGCAAAATGGACAATCGCCAATCAACTGGCTCGCTCTCGGCTAAATTTATTTCAGTATGATCAGCATTCAAAAGGTAGTCGTGTTATTGGAAGATTATCATCTCAAGGAATTTCGCGCTTATCTGAAAAAGACAAATGCAGAATTACCTCTGAAGCTGGTTGATGCTGTTCACAAACACGGATGGGAAGATGCAGACTCCGATCAGTTGTGCAAAATTATTTACAAAAAATCGGGAGCTCCTGAGAAGAGAAAGTTTTTTCAGTTGGCTCATCATACGTTTAAGCTTACAGGATTTCTGAGCCGAAATTATCCATCGTATCTGCAGCATAATATTGGAAAGATTGAAGTGTTTGTGAATCAGGGAAAACTGAAAGAAGCGAATTCACTTTCAGAAATTCTACTGGACATTGCGGAGAAAATTGAAGACTTTTCTACTTCAAGATCTGTGCTTGTTTTCTTTGCACAACAATCATACATCCGTGAAAAAAAGACAGAAGCAATACGGTATTTGGAAAACAATGCTCGCGTTATTGATTCGGAACGCGCCTCGAATGATTTGTATCTGTATCTGAGAACAAATCTTCACTTCAAAGACAAAACAAGTGGAGACAATCTTGACACTGAAAAACACCTTTCGTATTTCAGATCATTTCAGCAGCACACATCATTTGCGGTTCGTATTCTGAGTCGCTATGCGTGGTGTTACACACTGCATTTTCTCAATGACGAGCGTTTCTATACAAAAGAAATGCAGGATGAATTGAATTTCATTTCTGACGAATTGGAAAAAGCACCTTACGTGGTTTTTTCTTTCGTAGATGACATCGAATTGAATGTCGATTATCTGAAACTAAAACTTTTGGTTTCGTGGTTAGACAAAGATGAATTGCAAAAAGTAGCCGCTAATCTTTTAAAGAAAAGAGAAACACCTCGATTCTGGAGAAACTACCTCAATTCAGCGCAGATTGGTTTCATCAGCATACAGGCGAGTTTGCTTGCAAGCACATATGGTTTTTGCTATCGCAAAGGTTGGTACGAAAACATTTCTCCCGAGTTACGTGAGGAAATTGCGATGTATAGAAAATCATGCGAGGAAATTCTGGCCAGCCCAACTTGGGAAGAAGAAAGTCTGCATGTGCGGTACATTAATCTGAACAATATTTATTGTTGCTTTCTGCTGCTAAGCAGTTTGAAGGACGTGAAACGTGTTCCCGTATTAATGGAAGGATTACTTTTCAATTATCAGCAGGTTGCATTTCACAGGATGTATGATCAGATTTTTGCCACGATCATCATGGCGTATTTTATTTCGGAAGATTACATCAAGGTGCAGGAATGCTACAAGCGTTATGAGAAGCTAACAGCCAATGCATCGAAGCTGATGGAAAATGATTTGACGATTAAGGCATACTATTATGCTTCACAATGGATCAGTTCAGGGCGCAAACAATACAAGGAAAAGATGAATGGACTTCTTGAGAAGAGTAAGGCTGTGAAGAATCTGGAGAATGTGAAGAAGTTGGTGGAGGATATGAAGGAGTACTTTGGGTTTTAAGTTGATATCGGTGATGTTCATAATGGCCGCAAAGGCGCAGAGTGCGCAAAGAAAAACGCAGAGAAATCTTTGGAGTGAGCGGAGTTCGCAAAGGATCGCTGCGCGATTCTCTTCTCTCATTCGGCCTGTGAGCCATTGCGATTATTAACTTGGTCAGCTTTCAGGGCGAGTTAACCACTTTGCTTCAACCGGCACATTGAACACGCGCATTTTCTCAAGAAGTGCAAGCGGAGTTTGATCCTCAAGCAAGAGTTGGCGATTGTTAGCGTTGAGAAATCCTTCCTTCACCATGTGATCGAGTTGTGCGATGAGGTGATGGTAATAGCCGTTCACATTCAGAATTCCGATCGGCTTTCGGTGTAATCCCAATTGCGACCAAGTAAGCATTTCGAAAACTTCATCGAGAGTTCCGTAGCCACCAGGAAGGACAATAACTCCATCACAAAGTTTTTCCATTAGGGCCTTTCGTTCGTGCATTGATTTCACTTCGTGAAGTTCTGTACAACCCGTGTGACCGACCTCTTTAATATTTAGAAATTCAGGAATTACTCCAATTACTTCTCCACCTGCAGCGAGCACCGTGTCGGCGATGATTCCCATGAGACCGATACTGCCTCCGCCATAAACGAGTTTTATTTTTCGTTCTGCGAGCAATTTTCCAAGAGTGATTGCGGATTCACGATAGCCAGAATCGTTGCCTGAATTGGCGCCGCAATAAACAAGGATGGATTTGAGCTCTGGCATGATTGTAATCAATACTACAAAAAACTTAACACAGATTACGCAGATTAAATGGATTCGCGCATATTGTAACATGTTATTCAGATCAACTCAAGTTCAATCACTAATCCGAATAATCTGTGTTAAATAATTCCGCTAAAAATCAATCTGATAATAAAACAACGGAAGAAACCCGAGTTGATATTGCTCCGAAACAGGATAAGCGCTTGGCTTCAACGGATCAGGATTGTATGTTAATCCGAGAATATTCTGTTGGCCTGTGATGTTGATTAGATCAAGTCCGATTTCATGCGTGACTTTTTTGGCATTGTATTTCCACACAATTCTGAAATCAAGCCGGAAATATGATTTACTGAACTGCAAAGTATTTCGTGCAGAATCCAGAAGAACTTCGTCGTTTTCCAATCGCGAAGCTGCTGTGTCAATTGGAGTGTACCAACGTTTTCCGGCGAGTGTAACTTTCGTTCCAAGCTGGAGAGATTGCTTTGCACCAAGTTTGAATTCGCGCGCACCCAACAGGTTTACAGCGTACCCGGTATTGAAATCGGTATTTCTTTCGATGCCATCACTTCCCTTGTATTTAGCGTCGAAAACAGACGCGGTGAACATGAAGAAATATTGTTTGCTGAAGAATTTTTCAATAGTCAACTCTACACCGAAGTTTCTGCCGGTTCCTTCGTTCACTAATGAGTCAGGAAAAAACCTGCTGAATCCAGCTCCTTGATTTAATACAGAAAACGACGAACTTTTTCTTTCCACAGGAATATCATACAGGTATTGGTAATACGTTTCAACTTTAATCCGCGCATTATTTCCAACCGCAACGTCGTAACCAAGAACGGAGTGTATGCTTTTCATGAATCCAACATCTTTGTTGTGTAACACATAAGGCGTTGAATCGGCAGGAAGATGTGTATAGTAGACGTATGCCGGCAACATCTGACTGTGCAATCCAGCTGCAATTTGAATCGATTGCTTCTCCGCAAATGCCCACTTCATTCCGATTCGCGGTTCAACAGAATAACTTCCGTTTAATGTGAAGTATTGTCCATGAATTCCAGAGTTAATTGTCACTTCATCATTCGGACGATACTTCCATTGCACATAGGGCTGAATGAGCATCGATGTACCACTATAGTCCTGCCGATTTTGAAATGAATAAGTTGCTTCCGAATAAATGCTGTCGATCAGATTATTGATGTACATATCATTGAACATTCCGGTTTTGATGGTGTGTTTCTTGCTGATACGATGAAGAAAATAAAAGTTTGCAGATACACGATCTTCCGTATTGCGGTATCCCATTTTCTTAGTAATCGAATCGATTGCGAACGTTGTATCACGCCAAACCAATTCGTGATGAGACGCAGACAACCGGCGACTTCCGGCCACAACAATGCGAAAAAATGTTCGATCGCTCAATGGCTTCGCATAAACGAGACCGCTGAAGCCCAATGATGATCTGAAAAACTGATCGCGGTTTTCGATTCCATATAAATCGGTACTCGGTTCAGTATATTCACT
>CAZBYM010000210.1:0-7195 GCA_964495745.1 uncultured Chryseobacterium sp.
GCCTCGGGAAACTGGGGCGGTTTTTTGTTTAATATACGCGCACGCATAGAGCTTCAAGGCCTAAGGCCTTGAAGCTCTATGCGTATTCAACAATTATTAATTGAGAATATTCGTTTTCAAACGTTTACAATTAATTACAAACGAATACAAACGACTAACAACCGGCTATTGATTTTTCAGGTGCGTCCTTTGTACAATGAAAAAAAGAACATCATTTATTGAAGGCGGGATTTATCATGTGTACAATCGAGGTAACGGTCATGACCACATATTCAGAAACCCCGGCAATTACTATTACTTCATGGGAAAGTACTATGAGTACATGAATCCATACTGGGAGACGCTGTGTTACTGTCTAATGCCAAATCATTTTCATTTTCTCGTACGGGTAAAATCACTTCCAGATAATCGTGAAATGAGCAGTCAATACTGCTCCAGAGCTTTTTCGAATTTTTCAAGTGGTTATGCCTTGGCTTTTAATAAGCAGCAAAATCGGAGAGGAAGCGTTTTTATGAAAAATTTTCAGCGGAAGCATGTTTGCGATGAAATGTATCTCAAGACATTGATCTGCTATATTCACAACAATCCTGTGAAAGATGGATTTGTTCCGAGAGCTGAGAATTGGGCATTTAGCTCGTATTATGAGATGTATAATTCAGGACAAGTTGAAGCAATGTACAACCCCATAATTCGGCTATTTGGGAGCAAACAAGAATTTATCCTTCAGCATATTATACACTCAAGTCCAGGCTCTATTGATATTCCATTTAACAAGATTGCGTGATAGATAATGTCAATTTGTACCTAATAGTCGCGCGCGCGCATAGAGCTTCAAGGCCTAAGGCCTTGAAGCTCTATCGATTCGATTCCCAACCCATAAATCCAACTTCTGGCTAAAATTTTTAGTTTTTTCAACTAATCATTTTTCCCTACCCTACTTTTATCCCAACAAAACAAAATCTTATGCTCGCCTCTCTCCACATTCAAAATTACGCCCTAATAAACTCCGCTGAAATCGAACTCGGGCCAGGACTTACAATCATTACAGGTGAAACAGGCGCGGGAAAATCCATTCTGCTTGGCGCACTCGGATTATTACTCGGTGATCGTGCAGACGCAAATGCGCTCTTCGACAAATCGCGCAAGTGTGTTGTAGAAGGAAAATTCACAGTAAACAAATTCGATCTTAAACGTTTGTTCGAGGATAATGATCTCGATTATTCAGACGAAACAATTATCAGAAGAGAAGTTACTTCCGAAGGAAAATCCCGTGCGTTTGTAAATGATACTCCAGTAACAATTTCTTTTCTCAAACAGTTATCCGGAAAAATTGTTGATGTGCATTCACAACATGAAACGCTGACGCTGACAAATTCTGCATTTCAGCTTTCAGCTCTTGATGCTGTGGCCGGTAATCTCAAGCTGAATGAAGAGTATTCGTCGCGATACAAGCACTACAAAAAAGCACTTTCAAAACTTGATGAATTAAGAGAACTCGAAGCGAAATCGAAAAAAGATCTTGATTATTTTACGTTTCAATTCGAAGAATTGGATTCGATTGGACTGCGTGAACTTGAGCAGGATGAGTTGGAGTCAGAATTGAAGACACTTGAAAATGCGGAGACAATTACCGGCGGACTTTCAAAATCCGTTCTTTCTTTGAATGGTGCAGAAGAGAATCTTGTCGCCGGAGTTATTACTGTGAAAAATACAGTAGTGCAGTTGGCAAAGTACAATCCGAAAGTTGCTTCTGTTGCCGATCGTCTATCGAGTGTTGTCATCGAATTGGAAGATATTGCTTCTGAAATGGAATCGTTGAACGATGAAATTGTCTATGATCCAAATCGTATTGCGGAAGTAAATGTTCGCCTTGATGCTATTTATCGCTTGCAACACAAACATGGTGTACAAACAGTAACTGAATTGATCGTACTCTGCGAAAATCTCCGCGAAAAAATTGACGCCATTGCTTCTATGGAAGCACAATTGTTATTTGCAGAGAAGGAGCTCAACGAATCCTTCATGTTGGTACGCGAAACAGGGGAGAAGCTGGCTGAGAAACGTGAAGCGGCTGCGCCAGTTCTGGCTAAAGAAGTAAAATCAATGCTTGTCGAATTAGGAATGCCTTCGGCTCAACTGAAAGTTCAGATTGAGAAAATGGAGGAGCCTAGAGAATCCGGTTTCGACAAAGTAACTTTTCTTTTCACTGCGAACAAAGGTGCAGATCTTCAACCGTTGAACAAAGTTGCTTCGGGAGGAGAATTGTCGCGATTGATGCTGAGCCTGAAAGCAATGTTATCTAAAACGGCGTCTCTGCCCACAATAATCTTTGATGAAATTGACACAGGAATTTCCGGCGACATTGCAGCGAAAGCAGGAGCTATCATGCATCGCATGGGTGCGAAAATGCAGGTTCTCACCATTACACATTTGCCGCAAGTAGCAAGCAAGGGTGACGCTCATTTGTTTGTCTACAAAGAAGACGTAAACAAGAAAACGGTAAGTTGCATTAAAACTCTCACTGACAAACAGCGTATTGAGGAAATTGCAAAAATGCTGAGTGCTGGAAAACCGGGAGAAGCGGCGAGAGAGAATGCGAAGGAGTTGTTGGCGAATTAACTAGACAAATCGAGTTCATCACGAAACACAGCACCAAATCGGTATGGACAATGCCATGCGTAGCTACGATCGAATAACTTAATATAGATTGGGGTCATATTTGCTAATTGTTGTTGTTCAATATTATTTCCCCAAAAAATGATACAGTCCTAGCTCGTTTTCAATTCACTTTGTATTGACTGGAGCCGGAATTTTTAATTCAGCAATTACCAACGCCGTAATATCAACCAATGTGTATTTCGATGCATTTTTTTTATTCATTTTGAATGCTGCTTTTTTTTCGTAAGCAACCGAGTATCCTTGAGCTTTGGCAACTATTTGAGCAGCGTCATCTATCTGCTTTTTGAGCGGGCTTACTAACAACTCTACAGCTTTGTAGTCTTTCAGTCCTGCATTTGTGATATAGGCAAACAAACTAGAGTCTTCAGTTTGGATTTCTTTTTTCCTTATTGCATAAATTTCCGGACTTAAACTGGCAGAATCGATTCGTAATTTCACCCGTTTAGAACTTATTGCACTGTCCATTTGATTGACGGCGTTATGTCTTTGTTGGTTCAATGTGTTCACACTATCAACTATTTGGGGATATCCCGGCATTATTTTTAGAATTGAATCCCCAACGTAGTAGGCAAGTGTTTCGTTTGTTTGCGAAGAAACTGTCCTAGCAAAAGCCATCAGAAGAAACAGCGCAACAAGTTTTGTCATTTTTCCACTTTATTATTTGAGCTTTAGTTCTTCCGCAACTTCAGCATTCAGATCCAAGTAAATGTTCTCAATAGGTGTTGCGTTAAAGTTGATTGCTTTCTTGTCGTAAGCAGCAGTGCAATTATTTTTTTTCGCTGCTGCATTTTTCGCATCCAACAGTCGTTGCTCAAAAGGTGCTTTACGCAATGAATCAAGCGTTTGGATCTCGGCGCTACTTAAGCGTTTGTACTGTTCAATATTATCCTTCACCTGTCGTAACTGTTCTGCTTGCAATTTGGTGATTAAAGGCGAAACTTTGCCTTGTAAGGAATCCATTTCTCGCTGCCTTATTGTTTTGTCTTTTTCCATTCTTTCAAGTTCGACGCGCATGGAATCATGGTACATCCTCGTGCTATCCAAACAAGCTTCATAGCCTGGCATCAGCCGGAGCAGCGAATCGCCATTGTAGTAACCAACTTTTTTGTTCTGTGCGAATACAGAAGTTGTCAGAAGAACGAATATCACTGTGAAAATTGTGTTTCTCATTTCAATTTTTCTGCTATCGTTTTATTCAAATCAATAAACTCTGCTTCGTTCGCACTCCAATATAGATAAGCAACTTCAAATTCATAGTACTTCGTGCATGTCTGCGCTTTTGCTGCGCCCGCCACAGCAATTCTTAATTTCTTTCGGTAAACGCTGGTCCGAATTGAATCACGAACGTCTAGTTTGTAAAATTCATATCCACGAAAAATGTCGCGCTCTTCTTGTTTTTCAGCAATTACTTTCTCTCTGGTTTTAATTTTCTTATTGGAAAGACTTTGTCGCAAAGAATCGAGTTCATGTTGCAAGCGATTGATTTCAAAATCCATTACCGCTAGTGTTTTGTTGAGTTGCTCTAACTCAGTTTTCGTGGAGTCTGCCAGGATTGCATAGCCAGGCATTGTCCTCAACAAAGAATCTCCATTGTAAGTTCCTACTCGAAGTAGTTTTGGTTTTAGCTGTAGCGCGAGAGCAATGTCGTTCATGCTATCAATCTTAAGCATTTGATCTGTTGGACAAATCATGTTTGAATTCTGACTGAGATCCATCACTTGTTTCACCCCACGTTTTTCCCCAATGCTGTCTGCTACGAAGTCAATTCTTGAATAGAGAAGCTTCATTGCATCGTACTCCATCCTGATCTGCATTATTTCGATCAAAGAATCAGCCTGCAAATTGAGTACGGCCTTAAGCGCAGCTTCCTGTTTTTTTCTTCCTGCTGCTGTCGAGCTTAGAACAGAATCATCTTTCACGGTTAACCATTGATCGTTAACAATGATCTGCTGGGCGCGAATTGCTTCAAGTTTTTTGTTACTCAAAGCGATCATGTCATAATGCGGTTTTCCATCTTTCGTTTTTATCGCAATTGAGTCACGTGAATAAAAACCGACGGTGCATTGCTCAGGCGAGTAGGATGGAGTTGCCTGCCCCGATTTATTCTGCGCGGAAACAGTTATCGAAAAGCACAATAAAAAAATAAGTAACGCTCTAGCCACTTTCTGATTCAGTATTTTTTACGTTTCGGATTTCTGCGTGTGTCCCAGAAAGTAACGATTTCGATTTTCTTTGCCGAAACCTTGTATAACATCAGGTTGTGCGGTGTAATCAAAACTTCATGAATGTTTTTCCTTCCGCTTTTCCTGAATAATCGAGGATGATCGTACAGATAATTGATAACATTGTTGGTTGAACGAATGAATCCTGATACTTCGTCTTCACTCCAATTTTCAGTGAGGTATTTGATCACTTTATCAAATTCAATTTTCGCCTCATCTGTCCAAATTACTTTTTCAACCACTTCTTGTACTTTTTCATGACTTCAGAATGTGGGGTGGTTCGACCTGCATCCGCATCAGCTAGTCCTTTCTCAATTGACTTCTTGACATATTCAGGCAATTCTTGTTCCCACTTATCAACATCATTATCAAAGATGGCCTGAATGTATTTGATCACATTCTTGTCTTCAGTCTCCAGAATTCGTCTGGCTAGTTCTTCACGTTGTTTGGACAGTTTCATGCACTAAAAATAGCAATTAATATCTGTAATGGTCAATAGAGAATCTGCGTAATCCGCGCAATCTGTGGCAAAAAAGAAATATATCTCCAAAATTCCTTTCCGTATATTTGCCGACCAAATATCCAATTCTATGTCCCACAATCTCCTCAAAGGAAAACGCGGAATTATCTCCGGCGCACTCGATGAAAACTCTATTGCCTGGAAAGTGGCGGAAAAATGTCATGCGGAAGGCGCGGTGTTTACTTTAACAAATGCTCCAATCGCTATGCGAATGGGTGAGATCAATAAACTCGCCGAAGTAACCGGTTCTAAAATTATTCCAGCCGATGCAACGAATGTGGAAGAATTGAAAGCGTTGTTTGAAGGTTCAGTTGATCATTTGGGAGGCAAAGTCGATTTTGTTCTGCATTCTATCGGAATGTCTCCGAACATCCGGAAAAGTATTCCATACACAGGATTGAATTACGACTTCTACATGAAGTCAATTGATGTAAGTGCAATGTCACTTCACAAAATGCTCAATGTTGCTTACAACATGGACGCGATTAACGAGTGGGGCTCTGTTGTTGCTCTTTCATACATCGCTGCACAACGTACATACCCATTCTATACCGATATGGCTGATGCAAAAGCAATGCTGGAATCTGTTGCACGCAGTTTCGGTTATCATTATGGCAAGACGAAAAAAGTGCGCGTAAATACTATTTCACAATCGCCAACAAAAACTACAGCCGGTAGTGGCATCAAAGGGTTTGGAGATTTCTACGATTTCGCTGATGGAATTTCTCCACTTGGAAATGCCAGTGCCGATTCGTGTGCAGATTATTGTGTGAGTTTGTTCTCAGATCTTACCCGAATGGTTACAATGCAGAATCTTTTTCACGATGGTGGTTACTCAAACACCGGAGTGAGTAACGAGATCATGCAGAGGCTCGGATTACAATCGTAGGGATATGGCCGCCCTTCGTTTCCTCAGGACAGGCTCCGGCGCAGAGAAATGCGCCAAGAAATTGAACAAAAGAAAAACGCAGAGGGTCTCTCTGCGTTTTTCTTTGCGTCTCTGCGCCGGAGCCTGTCCTGAGGAAACGAAGGGCGGCCATTTTTTGTCACTGAGCAGTCAGCAAAACATCCTTGCTCATTTCTCCCTGCGGACCAATGTCAAACACATTCAACGCTTCAATTTTCTGCGCGCATCCCGGAGCATCAATCGTCATGACATATTTTCCAGGAGGTAATGCAAGAACGTATCGTCCTGTATTGGGATTTGGTTTGTAAGAACCGTATTCTTCCTGCGTGTCGGTTTTTGTCACCGAAATAATCATATCTGCATAACCTCCCGCTGGATTCGGAACAGTAATTTGTCCGGTTACAAGCGTAAAATACGACTCCTGAATTTCATTGAATACAACACGCCATATATCCAGATCTCCCAATCCGCCTTCACGCACCGTAGAGATATAAGCCACACGATTCGCTTCAGTAAAACAAATCGACATGTTGTTCTCCGTCGAGTTCAATGGAAATCCCAAATTCTTAGGCGTACTCCAGGTATTATTTTCCTGATCCCAAATTGTGTAGAACAAATCGTAGCCTCCCATACTGTTGTGACCTTCAGAAGAGAAGTACAAAGTTTTTCCATCAGGTGCCATGTAAGGAAAATCTTCTCCCCATATTGTATTCACAACACCTCCAAGATTTGATGCCATGGACCATTTCCCATTGGGAAGTTTTCGTACCATGTACAAATCAGTTCCGCCTTGTCCACCATCGCGCTCGCTGGCAAAGAATAAAGTACTGCCGTCCGGAGAAAGTGATCCGGCAGTTTCAAATCCGT
>CAZBYM010000211.1:0-7082 GCA_964495745.1 uncultured Chryseobacterium sp.
TAGCAAAAGAAACTTTTACGTGCGACATCGCCGCAAGATTATAAATCTCATCGGGCTGCACTTCCTGAACAATACGAATCAGGTTCGTAGAGTCTGTCAAATCTCCGTGATGGAGATGAAATGGGACACCTTTATCGTGCGGGTCGTGATAAAGATGATCAATCCGTTGTGTGTTAAAAAGCGAACTTCTGCGTTTCACTCCATGCACGATATATCCTTTGCTGAGTAAGAGCTCCGCCAGATACGCGCCGTCCTGTCCGGTGATGCCGGTGATTAATGCTGTTTTTGCCATGATCGTTGGGAAGTAAAATTACACTTTATCGGGGGACAAACACATTGTCCGCTTACCGAATTAAAAGAATCTGGCCCGTAAATGATTGAGGAACGGAATGATCAATACCGCGAATCTCATAGAAGTAAGATCCAGATGGCGCCGAATTACCGGATTGATCTTTTCCATTCCACTCCGAATTCAGATCATCGGATTCAAAAACCGCAACTCCGAGAATGTTGTAAATCTTCCAGGATGCTTCTGTAAGACAATCGTGATTCACAATGCGGATTGTTGAAACATTAGTACTTCCGTTAGGCGCGAGAAGATTATTGACGAATGGTGCACACTGAGACAAACCTGGATCTCGAATGCCGGAGAGTGTATCGCTGACATAATCGAAACAGGTTACATTCAAACGTGCAGTAAAGCCATCTTTCGTGCCATAAGAAGTTACTAATGTTGGGCCAAAGGTTGCGGTAGGCCCAGAAAAGTAACCGCAATAATATAATTTGCAGGAATTGTCCGCGTCAATTCCATATCCTCTGTCTTCATTGGGACCGCCGCATTCTTGAGCCCATCTCCATCTACCTGCCGTATCGATCGCTGCAACGAAAATCTGAATACTGTCGCTAGGATTGGTTGTGAAGCTAATTGTGCTATCGCCAAATATCACATTACCTTTTGTTTGGCCTGTGATGAAAATATTGTGGGCTGCTGTAGTCGTAATCGCTCGACCCGATTCACCTCCTTTATCAGATCCTGCTTTTGACGCCCACAACCAATTTCCTGCTGTATCCAATTTTGCAACGAAAATGTCCTTTCCTCCTGGTCCCCCATTATTGTTTAGTGTGTCATCACCAAAAACCAATTCTCCACGGAATTCTCCGGTGACATACAATTTACTATCCGCTCCGGTGGCAATTCCGTTTGCCCTGTCATCGTAGCTACTTCCAACACTCCGAACCCATTGGTAATTACCCAACGAGTCGTACTTCACAACAAAAATATCCCGACCACCCACGGAACTCAGTACCGCAGATCCGAATACCCGGTTGACGCCATAGTAACCACCGCACACGTACACATTGCCATTCTCATCAAGTGTAAGATCGTTATCTCGCGAAACATCTGTACCATAAAATGTACGCACCCATTGCCATTGCCCGGCGGTTGAAATTTTTCCTAAGAAAGCGATTGAATCTGAATAGGAGAACTGTGGTAAAGAACCAAAAGTTGCAGTACAAGTTGGTGGTCCGTAATGTGTGGAGAGATATCCGGTAATATAAATATCACCGTTCTCGTCTGCAACAACATCGTATCCGTGATCATCGCCATTGCCTCCTCCCGTAATTACCCACAGAACATTTCCGGCAGGATCAAACTTTACGACAAAAATGTGATCGGCAATTCCGCTCACTGAGTTACTGTCGAATGAACAACTATACCAGTAAGTTCCTGTGACAATAATATTGTCATCCATATCAACACACAATCCAAGAGCGCGGGTATCGGCACCTCCGACGCCATATTTCGCCCAAAGGTAATTTCCACTTGGGTCCTGTTTTGCAAGAAATGGATGCTTTCTTCCTGTCCACCAGTTCAGACCAAAATTGATCGCACCGAATTGCGCATTACCATTGAAGTATCCACACGAATAAACGTATCCTGCGCTGTCGACCTGTACATCTAGCGATTTGTCTCCAGCCGAACTTCCGCAATTTGTGGTCCAATCCCAAACAGGGCCTTGTGCAAACAAGTGAACCGTAAAGAACAGTGCGAATATCGGAACTGTGAGTTTGAGACCCACATTCAAAGTAAGGTTTTATTCGCGCGAATTATCGCAATACGTGGATGAATCCTTTGAGTATTTCATGCTCCGGTCCAGACTTTACAACATCGAGTATGTAATAGTAAACTCCGTCGCTCACTGGTTTTCCACCGAAATCTGTCGCTGGCCATCCTGCATGAATATCGCTGGTGTAATACACGAGTGTTCCCCATCGATTGTAGATGTACCACGATCCATACAGAATACACGTATCATTCGTGACGGTTACAAGGTCGTTCAGACCATCGCCGTTAGGAGTGAATATATTTGGAATCGAAATTGGACAATCGCCTGGAGAAACAGGTGGAGGAACAACAATAACAGAATCTTCAGTTTCATAATCAAAACAGCCTTCACTCAAGCGCGCAATAAATGCGTCTTTACCGCCGTATGTTGTGATCGTTTGTGTGCCGAATGTAGAAGAAGGTGAATCGAAATATCCGGCGAAATAAATTTTGCAACTGGAATCAGTTGTGATTCCGTATCCTCTGTCTTCATTTACTCCTCCACATTGCACAGCCCATTTCCAATCACCTGCTGTGTCAATTGCGGCAACGAAAACCTGAACGCTATCTCCCGCAGTAGAAAAAGTTGTATCATTTCCAAAGTGAACTGTGCCTTTGCAATTTCCTGTGACGAAAATATTGTGGTATTTGTTTTCAACCAGCGCGCGACCACTTTCATCTCCTGAATTACTTCCTGCGCGTTGTCCCCAAATCCAATTTCCATTCAAATCCATTTTCGCAACGAAGATGTCTCGTCCATTTGGGCCGCCATGATTGTCTATTGTGTCAGGACCAAAGGCAACGTGATCTCTAAATTCTCCAGTGATGTACAACTTTTGATCAAGACCCACAATAATTCCATTCGCACGATCATCCAGCGAATCGCCGGTCGAACGCACCCACTGAAAATTTCCATTCGCATCATATTTCGTAACGAAAATATCGCGGCTACCTGCAGTGCTGTTCAGCGTTGTTGTTCCGAACTGGCGATTACTTCCATAATAACCACCGCATATGTAAACATTTCCAGCGCTGTCCAATGCGATGTCATTGTCGCGTTGCACATCTGTACCGTCGAAAGTTTCTACCCAAACCCATTGACCCGTTGGACTGATTCTTCCAACGAATGCAATCGAATCTGAATAATAAAATGTTGGCAAACTTCCGAAAGTAGCATTACACGTTGGAGGTCCATAGTGCGTTGACAAATATCCGCAGATGAAAATATTTCCTGCCGGATCAGTTACCATGTCGTAACCGTGATCGTCTCCTTGTCCACCTCCAGTCGTTGCCCAAATGATATTTCCAAGCGGACCATACTTCACAACAAAAACGTGATCTGCACTTCCATTGAGCGCGAAAGATCCGAAATTGCAATTCGACCAATACGTTCCGCAAATAATAACGTTTTCTTGCGGGTCGAGACAAAGACCAAGGGCGCGATCATCGAAATATCCTCCACCCGTTGCAGCCCAAAGAAAATTTCCACTGGAGTCCAACTTTGTAATAAAAGCTTCTTTGCTTGATAATCCTGGACTTAGCTGAATGGAGCCAAACGTACCTGAATTATTAAAGTAACCGCAGGAATAAATATCTCCGTTGGAATCAACCTGAACATCGAGCGCTTTGTCGGCACTGGAATTTCCGCAATGCACTCCCCAGTTCCAAGTAGGAACCTGTGCCGGAAGCGCGAGCGTAAGAATAATTCCAAATAAAGTCAGAGAGTGTTTCAATGTTCAAATTTTGCCAAACTAAAGTTAGCAAAAAATCAATCGAAACTGAAGCAGCGAAGTAGCTATATCGTTGCCAGAAACCATGGATTCAATAATTGCTCTCGGTTGTACAAAAGCGGTGTTTCGTCTGGCCAAACAACCACTTTGCCACCAGCAGCGCATAAAACGGCATGGCCAGCTGCTGTGTCCCATTCCATCGTAGGGGCAAATCGGGGATAAGAATGTGCCTTTCCTTCGGCAAGTAAACAGAATTTCAGTGAACTTCCGGATGCAGCGAAATCAACTACTCCGTGTTTCGCTTTCATTTCGTTAATGTAAGCTTCCGTTTCCGGTGAGCTGTGCGATCGGCTTCCTACGATTGTGAAAGTATCAGGCGTTGATTGCAATGGAAGTTTATTTGCAGTTGTATTTCCTGTGATACTTGTGTCCAGAAAGTAAGCTCCATCTTCAGGAACCGAAAAATATAGTTTGTCAAGTGCAGGTGCAAAGACAACTCCGAAAACCGGAACTCCATTTTCAACAAGCGCAATGTTTACTGTAAACTCTCCGTTGCGTTTGATGAATTCTTTAGTACCGTCGAGCGGATCAACAATCCAGCAACGTGTCCATAAAGCTCTTTCTGAAAATGGAATGATCTCGTCGTTCTCTTCGCTGAGAATCGGAATATTGGTAGAAAGTAAATATTCAACAATTACGTTGTGTGCATCGCGATCTGCGCGCGTAAGCGGAGAATTATCACTCTTCATTTCAACTCCGAAATCTGCAGTATCATACACCTTCATGATTGCAGCTCCCGCATCGATTGCAGCACGAATTGCCAACTCAACAAGTTCTTTCACGACTAATATTTTGCTCCGCCAACACCGATGTTTTCAATCGGATGCCATGTTGTTTTGATTTCCTGCAAATCCATGATCATATATGGATCTTGTCCGTTTTGATTGTTCCAGTTTTTATCCCAATGAAAAAATCTTTTAACGTTAACAACACAACCTTCTTGTGCAAGTTTAATTTCTTGTTTGTCTTTCCCTGCATACACAAGCGCATTCACATCCATATGTGAAGCCATGTGTGAAAGAAGTTCTTTTGTATTGCCGGTAAGAATATTCACAACGCCGCCGGGCAAGTCCGATGTTGCCAGAACTTCTCCGAGAGTTACTGCACACAATGGAAGTTTTTCCGGAGCGAGAATAATACAAACGTTACCGCCTGCAATTGCCGGAGCAATTAATGAAATTACGCCCAGTAAAGATGAATCCTGTGCAGCGACCAAAGCAACAACACCAGTTGGTTCAGGAATTGAAAAGTTAAAGTGGGAAGTCTGAACAGGATTAACACTGCTGTAAATTGCGGAATACTTGTCGCACCAACCTGCATAGTAAACCATGCGATCAATTGAAAACTTCACTTCTTTCTCAGCGTTAATTTTCGTTGAGCCCAGGAGAATGAGTTCTTCAATGAACTGTGTTTTTCTCGTCTCTATCATTTCTGCAATGCGATACAGGATCTGACTTCGGTTAAATGCATTACGGCCACTCCATCCGCCAAATGCAGAACGAGCGGCAACAACTGCATTACGAAAATCTTTGCGGGACGCGAGACAAATATTCGCTAGCACATTTTTTTTCTTATCAAGAAGCGGATAATATCTTCCTGATTCGGTCCGCGGAAATTGGCCGCCGATGTAGAGTTTGTAGGTTTTCAAAACTTCGATTCGTGACATAGTTTTTCTCTTTACCACTTAGACACTTAAGAACACTTAGATTTCACTTAGCGCTAAGTGAATTCTTTTGTGCGCTAAGTGCCTAAGTGGTTAGTTATGATTTGATCTTCAAATACGCTCCCAATCCATGAATTCCGCCCTCGCGCCCGAAACCACTTTCTTTGTATCCACCAAACGGTGAAGTCGGATCAAACTTATTGTATGTGTTTGCCCAAACAACTCCTGCGCGAAGTTTACCTGTCATGTTGAAAATACGAGAACCTTTATCCGTCCAAACTCCCGCGGATAAACCAAAAGGAATATTATTCGCTTTCTCAATTACTTCTTCAATCGTGCGGAAAGTTTGCACAGTGAGAACCGGCCCGAAAATCTCTTCTTGAACAATGCGATGCGATTGTGATGCATTCAGAAACAAAGTTGGTTTGCAATAATATCCCTTATCAGGAATTGCGCAGGAACTCTGCCACATTTCAGCACCTTCGTCCTGTCCGACTTTCAAGTAGTAGTTGATTTTCTCAAGTTGCTCCTTGGAATTAATCGCGCCAACATCCGTGTTCTTATCGAGCGGATCACCAACAATAAGTGTTTCAATCCGGTCTTTCAATTTTTGAATCAACTTATCTGCAATACCTTCCTGAACAAATAATCGAGAGCCGGCACAACACACGTGACCTTGATTGAAAAATATTCCGTTGATAATTCCTTCAACAGCCTGGTCGAGCGGAGCATCTTCAAAAACAATATTTGCTGCTTTTCCACCTAGCTCCAACGTAAGTTTCTTGCCGGTTCCTGCAGTTGCTTTCTGAATAATTTTGCCTACGTCAGTAGAGCCAGTGAATGCAATTTTATTTACGTCTTTGTGATTCACAATTGCTGCACCCGTGTTTCCAAATCCGGTAACAATATTCACAACGCCCGGAGGAAGTCCCGAATCGCGGATGATCTCTGCAAGTTTCAGCGCTGTTAGTGGAGTCGATTCAGCAGGCTTGAGCACAACTGTATTTCCGCAAGCTAACGCGGGAGCGATTTTCCAGGCAGCCATCAACAAAGGAAAATTCCAGGGAATAATTTGCCCTGCAACACCAAGAGATTCTGCTTTTTTATTTGGGAAAGCATAATCAAGTTTATCTGCCCACCCTGCGTAGTAAAAGAAATGCGCGGCAGCCAAAGGAACATCTACATCGCGCGATTCACGGATAGGCTTTCCTCCATCCATCGATTCGATAACGGCCAACTCACGTGCGCGCTCCTGAATCATTCGTGCGATGCGGAACAAATACTTTCCACGTTCAGCAGGCGCCATTTTCTTCCACACTTTGTTATAAGCACCTCGCGCGGCACGTACAGCACGATCTACATCTCGCTCATCGCCTAAAGCAACTTCCGCCAGCGCTTTTTCAGTAGAAGGACTATACGCGGTGTAATACTTTCCACCAGCAGGAGCAACAAATTCTCCATTGATGAAGTGGCCGTATTTTTTTTCGAGACGAATGTGGTCGGTACTTTCCGGTGACGGAGC
>CAZBYM010000212.1:0-7076 GCA_964495745.1 uncultured Chryseobacterium sp.
GGCGATACTTCGGAAGAAGGATACCATCTTCCATGCGTACCCGGCGCTCTTCCGGACCTGTTGGGTTGAGTGTTGGAATGTTCTGAATTACGTTTCCAACAAAAGGATTGTTTGCTTTATCGCCAGCGAGGTAGTGATCAGTATTGAACGCTTGATCATTCAACGCTTCAGGAGCCCAGTCAAGAACGCCTTCACGAATAAGAATGAACTCGTTCACACGATCCGTTCTCCAGCTGCAGAAGTTTGAAGCCTGCAACCAGTTCACACCTACAACCGGATAATCACGGTAAGAAGGGTGACGTAAATAATACAAAACATAAGGTTCGTTGTACGCTAATTTTTCGCGCCACACTAATGTATCAGGTAGAGCCTGATTGTAGATTTCAGGATAGTCAGCGCCGAAAACCCGGATTGTCCAGTACAAGTACTCGAGATAATCAAGGTTACGAACTTCTGTTTCGTCCATATAGAAAGACGATACAGTAACACGACGAGGAACATTGTTCCAATCGTAACTAACGTCTTGTTCTACACGACCCATTGTAAAAGTTCCACCTTCGATAAACACAAGACCTGGTCCTGTTTCCTGTTCGTCGTAAGGCACAACTTCAAAGCCTCCATTGTCTGGGTTGTTGTAATCCCAGCCGGTAACGTTTGATCGCTCTTTCTGGCAGCTGCCTAGAAGAGCGGCTCCCGCTAACAGCATCATCGGCATCACTTTGTTCTTCATGGTGAGAGATGTTGGTTGTAGTAGTTTCCCTTTTTATTTAATTAAGTATATAACGCCGTTTTCCCCCGTCGTTACATACGGTATTGAAAATAAATATTAGAAAGATGGACAGCTAACTGTTCTGAACTTCTTTTTCTTTGGTTTACACTCAAATTGCATCTGAAATGACAATTCGTGAGATCCGGCAGTTGCGTTTGTAAGCTTAGAAACGGTTACATCGTAGCTATATCCAAACTTGAACAAATCTTGTTGGAATCCTAAGAGAAGGATAAAAGAGTCACGATTTCTGTACCAAGCCCCACCAACGATTGGACCTTTAGTGAAGTAAATTCCAAGATTAAGTTGTTGGAAATCACCTTGTTGTTGATAAAGAACGTTTGGAGATACGAATGAATCACCATAACGGCCGCCAAGAGGAATAACTGCCCCGGCGTGACCGGTAAATTTCATAGGTAGTTTCGAGATTCCGAGGAATCCTTCATCAGGTTCAGTGATGTGGTGAACAGCAAAACCGAAGAAATAACGACGACTGTAACCAAGAAGACCTGCTGAAAAATCGACGTTCGTGCGACTCGTTACGTTTGGAACTTCGCTTGTGTTATAAACGAACCCACGACGAGGATCAATCATGTCTCCGAAGTTTAGTTTGCTCCAATCTACAGACTTCTGTGCGTAGGTGGCTTGTAAACCAATTTTCATTGAAAACTCACGAGTAATGTTCAGTTGGTAAGAATAAATTCCACTGATGTTCGTCGTATTAATTGTTGCCTGACCTGCGCGGTCGTTGGTAAACAAAAAGCCAATTCCACCTTGGATAGGATCTACGTGTTGATCGTATGATGCACTATAAGTTACAAATGTCCCGCTGATTCCAGGCCATTGGTTACGATAGTTCAAACAAATACGAGGACAACGCGCAGTACCTGCAAAAGCGGGGTTCAGATACAACGGATTAGCATAGAACTGAGTAAACTCAGGATCCTGTGCGAAGAGATCACCCACTCCGACCGTAAGGACGAAACCAAGGGCAATAACCAGACGTTTCATCATAGTATATGATGTTAGGTTAAGATACAATGATACGAATTTTACCCGAACGAGCAGCGGATTTTGTGAAATTCCGCGCTGTCAGACAATAATCCATGTTTGCCAACGTTTTTCTTCCGGTTAAAATTCTGGTCCCGAAAGAACAACTTGTAACAAAGTAGCGTAATTTCAGGGAGAAATCAAAGCGAACAGGCGGCAAACCTGTTTTTTGTCAGAAATAATAGCTGAAATTTGGCCCGCACGCCAGTCTAAATGGAGTAGAAACAGTAAGATAATGAGACTACAAAAAATCGCAATTCGCTTATTACTAGCATTTTGTATTGTTTTGACCGGTGTTGATTCATGGGCTCAACAATTCATGCGCTTGAATCTTGATCATCGTGAATTGCGATGGACAACTCCGCTGTACAATCGGTTTTCGGAGACGGAATCAAAAAGTTTTCTGTGGTTTGATGGGGCGCAGTATGATGCAGCAATAAATTTCCTGCCTTATTTCTACGAAAGAAACAGAGTCTATACAGAAACTCCGGTTACTGCGAGATTAGAAAATGCGGTTTATGAAGTTCTGGATCCAAACTCTGTTGCAGTAATTGGTACGCAAGCTTTGCAAATCGGTGATGAGCCGGCAATTACTTGTTATGTAACTCATGAGCGCGAAGAATTGTATTCGAATGTCAAAATTGTGCCGTTGCGAAGAAATGTTTCAACAGGAAATCTTGAGCGCCTCGTTAGTTTCGATTTAAGAATTAGTGCGCGTCCTGAACTTCAGCGCGAGCGACCGGCCCAAATTTCATTTACAAACACATCTGTTCTTGCTACCGGTACATGGTACAGAATTGGTGTTGTGTCGAACGGAGTTCAGAAACTCGATTATTCTTTTTTGAATTCTCTTGGCGTCGATATGTCTTCTCTCGATCCACGTAATCTCCGTATTTACGGAAACGGAAGAGGACAACTTTCATTTAATAATTATGTAGAACACGCAGACGATCTTCGCGAGAGTTCAATTTTTGTGCAAGGAGAAAGCGATGGAATTTTTGATCAGAGCGATTACGTTTTGTTTTATGGAGTTGCGCCCAACACGTGGGAATACGATACACTCGATGCAAATTTTCACCATCACGTTCACGATTATTCTGATACAACCTATTATTTCATCAGTCCTGATTTAGGACCAGGTGCGAGAATTCAAGCACAACCTTCCTCTGCTCTTGCAGTGACTCACACTGTGAATACGTTTGACGATTATGGATATCATGAATTCGACAATGAGAATCTGATTAAGTCAGGTCGCTCGTGGTATGGAGAAAAATTCGATATCATCAGCTCGTATAGTTTCGCATTTAATTTTCCAAATATTGAAACAAGCCAGCAAGCATGGTGCGAGGCTGATTTGATTTCCCGTTTTGGAGGCACCCATTCATACAATGTTGTCTGCCAGTCAGCAAGTGCAACATTGTCGTGCAGTGCTTCACAAATGAATACTTATTATGCGCCTTACGCAGCACCTGCAAGCCAGGATATTTCGTTTCTGCCGAATGGACCGGTCCTTACAGTTACTGTAACGCGCAATGCAAACGCTAACGGCACTCCATTGGGATGGCTTAACTGGGTTGAAGTTAACGTTCGTCGTCAATTGCGCATGAGTGGTTCACAGATGGGATTTCGTGATGTGAATTCTGTTGGCGCAGGAAATGTTGCGGAATATTATTTCGGCAACTACACAAGCAATACCGTCATATGGGATGTTACCGATTATTGGAATCCGAAAACTCAAATGGTCACGCCAAATGCAGGAGACCTTGTCTGGCGATTACCTTCTGATTCTGTTCGTGAATTTCACGCTTTCGAAGGGAATCAGTTTTTCACTCCGGTGAATCATGGGCGTGTTGCCAATCAAAATCTTCACGCATTGCAACCGGTGGAATACATTATTGTTGCTCATCCATTATTTCTGGCTCAGGCTCAAGAGCTCGCACAACTTCACGCTGATTATGATACGTTAACCAGTGTGATTGTTACTCCTCAACAGATCTACAACGAATTTTCTTCAGGAGCGCAGGACGTTACAGCCATACGCGATTTTGTGAAAATGCTTTACGATCGCGCTGCAACAGCAGAGGAACGGCCAAATTATTTGTTATTCATCGGCGATGGTTCGTATGATCACAAATACCGAATTCCGAATAACACGAACTTCATTCCAACTTTTCAAAATCTGGACGGACTCGGATTAACGGCATCATATGTTTCTGATGAATTTTTCGGGTTGCTTAACGATTCCGGCGAATGGGACAGTGGAAATGATATTGGCGTATGTGATATCGGAATAGGACGATTCCCTGTGCAATCTTCGAATGAAGCACAGGAAATTGTAGATAAGATTCGTTTTTACATGACGAAGCAAGAGCCAATAGTGAATGCTGCAGCATGTTCAGATAATCAATGTGGCGCAGGCGGTGAGTGGAGAAATACTGTGGTTTTCATTGGTGATGACGACGATTCTAATATTCATATGGATCAAGCAGACGACATGGCGACACTTGTTGACACAACATATGATGACTACAACATTGACAAAATTTATCTCGATGCCTATCAACAGGAACAAACACCAGGCGGCGAGCGTTACCCAACGGTTAACGAAGCAATTAACCGTAAAGTAGAACGTGGATGTTTGATCATGAATTATACGGGACACGGCGGTGAAGTTGGATTAGCCCACGAGCGAATCATGGAAGTGCAACAGATTAATGCATGGGATAATCTGTGTAACATGCCGTTGTTTGTAACTGCAACATGCGAGTTTGCTCGATATGACGATCCGGGAAGAACTTCAGCCGGGGAATATGTAATTCTCAATCAAAACGGCGGAGGAATTGCATTGTTCACCACGACGCGATTGGTTTATTCGACCCCAAATTTTATCTTGAATAGAAATTTTTATCGCACGGTTTTTGAGCCGATAAATGGTGAAATGCCGCACATCGGTGATGTGTATCGGATCACAAAAGCGTTGAGTGGAAACAGCATCAACAACAGAAACTTTACATTGCTTGGTGACCCCGCACTCAAATTAAATTATCCGGCGAATCAGGTCATCACAACTGAGGTCAACAATCAGCCGATCAACATGAGTCAGGCCGATACATTGAGCGCGTTGAGTCGTGTTACAATCAAAGGTTTCGTGGCTGATACTGCAGGAAATCTTATGACAGGATTTAATGGAATTCTATACCCAACTGTATTTGACAAACCGTCGACTGTAACAACTTTGGGTAATGATCCACCAAACGTTCCATACGTCTTTAAGTTGCAACGAAACATTTTATATCATGGAAAAGTGAGTGTGGTAAATGGAAATTTCGAATTCTCTTTTGTAGTTCCTCGCGACATTTCATATCAGTATGGAATCGGCCGCATCAGTTATTATGCTGAAGACGGAATTACTGACGCCAATGGTTATTATGAGAATCTCATTATTGGCGGTTCGAATACAAATGCACCGATTGATAACGTGGGCCCATCTGTTCGTTTATTTATGAATGACAGTCTCTTTGTTGCCGGAGGAATTACCGATGAGAATCCGAAATTGTTTGCCATGGTTTCGGACAGCAATGGTGTGAATACAGTTGGTAACGGAATTGGTCACGACATTGTAGCTGTGCTCGATGAAGAAACGGATCATGCCGTAGTTCTCAATGATTATTATCGCTCGAACATCAATAGTTATCAATCGGGAACAATCATTTATCCGTTTGAAGATCTCGAACCGGGAGAACACACGCTTTCTTTGAAAGTATGGGATGTGTATAATAATTCATCTACGGTAACAACGATATTTGTTGTTCAGGAAGCTGAGGGATTGCAGCTGGCGCACGTCATTAATTATCCGAATCCGTTCACGACAACCACTTCATTTTATTTTGAGCATAATCAATGTTGTACAGATTTTGATGTGATGCTTCAAGTGTTTACCGTTTCAGGAAAATTGGTCAAAACAATTAACCAGCACGTATACACAGAGGGCTATCGTTCGCAACCAATTGAATGGGATGGACGGGACGATTATGGAGACAAAATCGGTCGTGGAGTTTATATTTACAGGATGTACGTCAAAACTTCAGACGGCATGGTTGCTGAACATTATGAGAAACTAGTCATACTCTAGGCATTTCGTGAAGGTATTTTCATATTTTTGCTTACTTAACACAAACACAAACACAATCCATGGAATCTAAGGCGCTGAAAGCATTCGTAATTGCCGGTTCATTGGCAACAGTTGCTTTACCGAATCAATTGACTGCTCAAGTCACGACCGGACAGGTCAATGATTTTCTGAGTAATCTGAATACGATCACAACAGCTGTTCCTTTCCTTTTGATCACGCCTGATTCGCGTGCAGGAGGAATGGGTGAGACTGGCGTTGCAACAACTCCGGATGTGAATTCAATTCACTGGAATGCGGCCAAGCTTGCATTCAGCGAGAAAAAAATGGGATTGGGAATTTCCTATACACCATGGTTGAGAGCATTAGTTCCGGATATTAATCTTGCTTACGTTTCATTTTATACAAAGCCGGATAAGAATTCAGCATTCGCTGGTTCCATGCGTTATTTCTCAATGGGAAATATCACATTCACCGATGTGACAGGAAATGTAATCGGACAATTTAAGCCCAATGAATTTGCTTTTGACTTCGCGTATTCGCGTAAGTTGAGTGATTTCTTTTCTGCTGCGATGGCTGTGCGTTTGATTCGTTCCAACCTTACAAATGGAATTACTGTAAGCGGACAAGACACTAAGCCCGGAAGTTCTGTTGCCGTTGATTTGAGTGGTTATTACATGAACAACAAACTCAAGTTGAGTGGGAAGCCTACAACATTCATGGCCGGAATTGCGATCACGAATGTTGGAGCAAAAATTTCTTATTCAACGAGCATCAACAAAGATTTTATTCCTATCAATCTACGCTTGGGAGCCGGAATAAATGTGAAGGCTGATGATTTTAACCGTCTTGGGTTTCAATTGGAATTTACAAAGCTGATGGTTCCAACGCCGCCGGTTTATGAAATTGATCCGCTAACAAATAGCCCGAAGCAAAATCCTGACGGCAGCTATGTGATTCTTGCCGGCAAAGATCCTAACCGCTCTGTTCCTGAGGGAATGTTTGGTTCGTTCAATGATGCACCAGGAGGATTCAAAGAAGAATTACGCGAGATTAATATTTGCACCGGTGCAGAGTACTGGTACAACGAAACTTTCGCTATTCGTTTGGGATATTTATACGAATCGCCAA
>CAZBYM010000213.1:0-7068 GCA_964495745.1 uncultured Chryseobacterium sp.
CCCGACCTGCACCATATTTCTTTTTTAATTCCTTGAAATATTCTACCGCGTAATCAATGAGATGAGCAAGATGATGTTTAGCAGTCTCGATCTTATTCTCGAGCTCCCTCATTTTCTCATCTGCTTTAATGGTATCAAAGCGCGTGATCCGGATCATTGGAATCTGGGTGAGACGATGCAAATCTTCGTCAATAATATCACGCATCAATTTCTTCCGGAATGGTTTGAACCGCGCATACAAGTATTTATACAGTGACTCGCGGTCTTTGTATTCCTTGAATTCAATGTACATTTCTTCCTTGATGAATATTTTCTCAAGTGAAGAAAAATGCCACTGTTCCTGAAGTTCCCTCAATTCGATTTCCAGTTCCAGCTTCAGCAATTCCATTGTGCGCTTCGTGGAAATCTTCAACATGTCGTTGACACCCACAAAACGAGGATGCTCGTTCTCGATGACTCCTGCATTCGGAGAAATTGAAACTTCGCAATCCGTAAATGCATAAAGTGCATCTATTGTTTTATCTGTATCTGTTCCAGGCTGAAGATGAATAAGAACTTCTACGAACTCCGCAGTGTTGTCTTCAATCTTCCGGATTTTTATCTTGCCTTTTTCGTTCGCAGCTATTACAGAATCAATCAGACTTCCTGTTGTCGTTCCAAAAGGGATTTCCGTAATCACAAGCGACTTCGCATCCTTAACTTTCACCCGCGCACGCACACGAATTTTTCCACCGCGTAATCCGTCGTTGTAATTCGAGAAGTCAGCCATTCCTCCCGTCGGAAAATCAGGATAAACTTCAGCCTTACGTCCACGAAGAATGGCAATAGATCCATCAATCAATTCGATAAAGTTGTGCGGAAGTATTTTACAAGCAAGACCAACAGCAATACCTTCTACACCTTGCGCAAGTAACAATGGAAACTTCATCGGAAGCGTCACAGGCTCACGGTTTCTTCCATCATAACTCGATGCCCACGTTGTAGTTTTCGGATTGAAAGCTACATCCAATGCGAACTTAGACAATCGCGCTTCTATATAACGCGAGGCTGCAGCACTATCTCCAGTGAAAATATTCCCCCAGTTTCCCTGACAGTCAATCAACAGATCTTTTTGTCCGAGTTGAACAAGTGCATCTCCGATAGAAGCGTCGCCGTGAGGGTGGAATTTCATCGTGTTACCAATGATATTTGCAACCTTATTGTAACGACCATCTTCCATTTCCCACATCGAGTGGAGCAATCGACGCTGAACAGGCTTTAATCCATCTTCAATATAAGGAACGGCACGCTCAAGAATTACATACGACGCATATTCAAGAAACCAAGTCTCAAACATTCCATTCACCATGCGAATATCCTTCTCGCCGTGATTGTGCGCTTCTCCGTTATCGCTGCCGTATTTGTCTTTCTTATCTGACATTACAAAAAAATATTTTCGATTCTCGATTTTCGATTTCCCAGGAATGTTTTGGAAAATTGAAAATCGAAAATAATTAATTTATGCAACAGTTTCTTCTACAATATCTTTCTCAACTCTGAGGTTTGCAATAATATGTTCCTGACGATCCGGCGTATTCTTACCCATGTAGTAAGAAAGAATTTCAGAAATATTACTTCCAACACCGAGAATTACCGGTTCAAGGCGAATGTCTTTTCCAATGAAATGCTTGAATTCGTCGGGAGAAATTTCACCAAGTCCTTTGAAGCGCGTGATCTCAGGCTTTGGCCCCAATTTGGAAATAGCAGCAACACGTTCGGGCTCTGAATAGCAATAAATGGTTTCCTTACGGTTGCGCACTCTGAACAAAGGCGTTTGCAAAATATACAAATGTCCGTTCTTCACAAGATCAGGGAAAAACTGCAGGAAGAATGTCATCAACAATAAGCGAATGTGCATTCCATCAACGTCGGCGTCAGTTGAAATTACGACGTTGTTGTAACGAAGATTATCAAGTCCTTCTTCAATGTCTAGCGCAGCTTGAATCAAGTTGAACTCTTCATTTTCGTAAACAACTTTCTTTGTAAGTCCAAATGCATTGAGTGGTTTTCCCTTCAGTGAAAACACGGCTTGAGAATTCACATCGCGTGCTTTAGTGATTGATCCGCTGGCAGAATCTCCTTCCGTGATGAAAAGCGTGCTGGACAATCGACGTTCATCCTTCATGTCCGTCAAATGCACTCGACAATCACGAAGCTTACGATTATGCAAATTGGCTTTCTTCGCTCTGTCACGTGCCAGTTTCTGAATTCCGGAAAGTTCTTTACGTTCACGTTCACTTTGAATGATTTTGCGATGAAGTAAATCTGCCGTTTCCGGATTTTTGTGCAAATAGTTATCGAGCGCACTTCGGAGGAAATCGTAAACGAAAGTTCGCATCGTAGGGCCTCCCGGACCAACATCTTGTGAACCCAATTTTGTTTTGGTCTGTGATTCAAAAACCGGTTCCTGAACTTTAACTGCAATTGCCGCAACGATTGAAGTTCTCACATCTACAGCCTCATATTCCTTCTTCACGAAATCGCGAATAACTTTCACAACTGCTTCGCGAAATGCTGCCTGATGCGTGCCTCCTTGAGTTGTGTGTTGTCCGTTTACGAAAGAAAAATATTCCTCAACGTATTGATTCTCGCTATGAGTAATTGCAACTTCAATATCTTCTCCACGCAAGTGAATAATTGGATATACAATTGAACCACTCAAATTCTTTTGCAACAAATCGAGAAGTCCATTCTCCGAGCGAATCGAATTTCCATTGTACGTCAACGTCAATCCTGTGTTCAGATATGCGTAATTCCACAACATCTTCTCAACAAACTCGTTGATGTAATGGTAGTTCAGGAACATCTTCTCATCAGGAGTGAATGAAATAATTGTCCCTTCGGGTTCAACACATGCTTTAACTTTTTCATCCTTCTCCAACAATCCACGCTTAAATTCTGCAATCTTCGTTTTACCATCGCGTATAGATTGAACCTTGAACCATGAAGCTAATGCATTAACAGCTTTCGTTCCTACTCCATTAAGTCCGACAGATTTCTTAAATGCTTCGGAATCGTATTTCGCACCGGTGTTAATCTTCGAAACGCAATCAATCACCTTTCCCAATGGAATTCCACGACCGAAATCGCGAACACTGGCAACACCTTCTCGAATCGTAATGTCAATTCGTTTTCCATGCCCCATTACAAATTCATCGATGCAATTATCAATGACCTCCTTCAGAAGAATGTAAATACCATCGTCAGGTGAAGAACCATCTCCAAGCTTGCCAATATACATTCCAGGCCGCATGCGGATATGATCTTTCCAGTCAAGCGACTTGATACTGTCTTCGTTATAATTTGATTTCGCCATTCTTAAAAAAATATTTTCTGTTACAACATCATCTTAATTCCTGTGAGGATGAGCATTTCAATTAACCATCCAAACAGCGCGCATAACAACAGCACTCCAAAACCAACTACACGATGCGCAATTTTTTTTCCTCCCAACCAACTCCACTTTTTCTTGACTCTTTTGAAAAGCCAAGTTCCCAATACGAAAGGAATAACAAACCAAATCAACAGGAAAAAGGCAATGTACCCTAACTCCTGCATGATTACACGTTGAAACGGAAATGCATAACATCACCGTCACTCACCACATATTCTTTTCCTTCGATTCGCACTTTACCGTTATCACGACAAGCAGCCTCTGAAGAATACTGTAAAAAGTCATTGTAGCTGATTACCTCCGCTTTGATAAAACCTTTTTCAAAATCAGTGTGAATTACGCCGGCAGATTCAGGTGCAGTCATTCCAACTTTGATGGTCCACGCACGAACTTCTTTAACTCCAGCAGTAAAATACGTTTGCAGATTCAACAAACGATATGCAGCGTGAATCAATTTGTTTACGCCAGGTTCATCAAGCCCAATCTCAGCAAGAAATGCTTTACGGTCTTCGTAGCTTTCCAAAGCAGCAATTTCAGCTTCCATCGCTGCAGTAATGATTATCACTTCAGCATTCTCATTTTTCACCAACTCTTTCACTGCTTCAGTAAACTTATTTCCTGTTTTCACAGAAGCTTCGTCAACGTTGCAGACATACATCACAGGTTTGATTGTAAGCAAATGCAAGTCTTCGATGAATTTTAGATCGTCTTTTGAAAGCGAAACAGTTCGTGCAGACAATCCTTTCAAAAGATTTGCGTGAATTTCGCTAAGTATTTCGTACGTCTTCTTCGAATCTTTGTCTGCGCCGGTTTTTGCCATCTTCTCGATGCGCTTCATTCGCTGTTCAACCGATTCAAGATCTTTCAACTGTAGTTCGAAATCGATCACTTCTTTGTCACGCACCGGATTTACAGAACCATCTACGTGAACTACGTTTGGATCTTCAAAACAACGCAAAACGTGCAAAATTGCATCCGTTTCGCGGATATTAGCGAGAAATTTGTTGCCCAGACCTTCGCCTTTGCTTGCGCCTTTCACCAAACCGGCAATATCTACGATCTCGACAGTCGTTGGAAGAATTCTTTCGGGATTCACCAGTTCTGCGAGCTTATTTAGACGCTCATCGGGCACAGTAATCACTCCAATATTTGGTTCAATGGTGCAAAATGGAAAGTTCGCGGCTTGCGCCTTAGCATTTGACAGACAATTGAATAGCGTTGATTTTCCAACGTTGGGCAATCCTACAATACCACACTTTAAGGCCATGTTCTCTAATTATATTCTGATTTGGAGGAAGTAATCCTCAGGGGGGCAAAAATAATGCTTCAGCGAAAAATTTACCGCGGCAAATGTAATATGGGTTTTGTAGTTTTCAACATACGGTCATTGTTTTCAACAGTGAATTCTTCCGGAGGTCAAACCCTTACTTTTGAGCCGAATTCAAGAATGTGCTAATGTGTCAATTTGCTAATGTGCTGATCAGTTGTAGAATAAACTATCCAGTTCATGCAAAGCATCTTCCCGAATTGGTGATAGTATTTACAACGATTCCATTAGCACATTAACACATTATCAAATTGACATATGGCTACTATTCAGGAACTTGAAAACCTTGCCGCGCAAGTACGTCGCGATATTTTACGCATGGTTCACGCAGTAAATTCAGGTCATCCTGGTGGTTCACTTGGCTGTACAGATTTTTTTATTGCGCTCTACGGAGAAATTATGAAACATGATCCGAAGAATTGGAACATGGATGGAACCGGTGATGATATTTTCTTTCTTTCGAACGGACACATCTCTCCGGTGTTCTATAGCACACTTGCGCACAATGGATATTTCCCAGTGAAAGAACTGGCAACTTTCAGAAAATTAAACACGCGATTGCAAGGTCATCCAACAACTCATGACCAACTTCCGGGCGTAAGAATCGCTTCCGGATCCTTAGGTCAAGGCATGTCTGTTGCCATCGGTGCAGCTTTGGCAAAGAAATTGAATAAGGATGATAGGACAGTCTTTACGTTGCACGGTGATGGTGAATTGCAAGAAGGTCAAATTTGGGAAGCAGCGATGTATGCAGCAGCTAACAAAGTTGATAATCTGATTTGCACGGTAGACGTTAACGGTCAACAGATTGACGGTCCGACGGACAAAGTAATGCCGATGGGTGATCTTGGAGCGAAATTCACCGCTTTTGGATGGGACGTGTTGAAAATTGCGAATGGAAATAATATCAGTGAAGTTATTTCTACTCTCAAAACAGCACTTTCGCATACACGAAAAGGCAAACCCGTCGTTATACTGATGAAGACAGAGATGGGAGCCGGTGTTGATTTCATGATGGGCACGCACAAATGGCATGGCGTTGCTCCGAACGACGAACAACTCGCACAAGGGTTGGCACAACTTCCTTCAACTGTCGGAGATTATTGATCTGACCGACTATGAAAAAACGGGTACTGATTTCTGCGATTCTACTTCTGAGCCTTGTGTTCAGTTCTGCAGCAAATGCGCAAAACAGAAATACACCGCCACTCACAAGAATTCTTTTTGTGTTCGATGCCTCATTCAGTATGTACGGAAAGTGGCAGACTGGAATGAAGATGGACATTGCGAAAAATCTCTTCGTGCAATTCCTCGACAGCATGCAAGGAACAGCGAATCTCGAATTGGGATTGCGTTGTTATGGTCATCAATATCCACTTACTCCACAACGCAACTGCGAAGACACTAAACTTGAAGTTCCAATTGGTCGTCCGAATGTGGCAATTCCTGCAATGAAAAAACGAATGGAGACTTTAGTTCCGAAAGGAACAACTCCAATTGCTTATACGTTGTTACAATGCGCAGATGATTTTCCTCCAACAACCGCGAATGTCCGCAACATCATCATTCTTATCACAGATGGAATCGAAGAATGTGGTGGCGACCCATGTGCAGTATCATTAGCGCTTCAGTCGAAAGGAATTGTTTTGAAACCATTCGTGCTTGGAATTGGTCTCGAAGGAAATTTCGAGGCGTTGAATTGTATTGGTAAAATGTATGATATTTCTTCTGAGGCAAGTTTCACAACTGTTCTCAATATTGTTGTTTCACAAGCATTGAATAATACAACTTGTCAGGTGAATCTGCTGAACAACCAAGGCAAACCATTCGAGACGGATGTTGCCATGACATTTTACGATCAGACTTCCGGAGCAATTCGTTACAACTACATGCACACGATGAATGATCGAGGAGTTCCTGATACTGTGATTCTTGATCCGTTGAGTACGTATCGTTTAGTCGTGCACACGATTCCTGCGGTCGTCAAAGAGAACATTACAATTACTCCTGGAATTCACAACATCATTGCCGTTGATGCCCCACAAGGATTTCTGAATCTCCAAGTGGCTGGAGTGAATAACTACGACCGATTGCAAGCTGTCGTCAGAAAGAAAGGCGAAATGACTACACTAGTCATGCAGGATTTCGGAACGACTCAGAAATATTTAACCGGAAAATACGATCTCGAGATTTTGACGTTGCCGAGAATCTACATGAGCAATGTGGATATCAGTCAAAGTAAAACTACCACGATTCAAATTCCTCAAGCTGGAACCGTCAGTATTTTCAAACCGGCAGAAGGAACCGG
>CAZBYM010000214.1:0-7066 GCA_964495745.1 uncultured Chryseobacterium sp.
AACATCTGCAATGAGTCGGCGCTCTACAGCAAGATCAAGTAGCCTTCGCACTGTTTTTTGAGCATCAGAATAATTTGATTTGTCAGTGCGCTTCGACATTTCGTACCATTGGTCACCATCATAATCGCCGATTTTAGGAATATGATAACCGCCTGCGGGAATCTTTAGAATACCATTATGTAAGCTTTGTTCAAGGGGATTGTAATTTAAATGCAAATAGGAGGGTAAAGTGCGGGTATTTACTGAGCCGCCGCAATTGAATTCAATCAGTGCTTTGGGTTCCGAGGCAAAAAAGAAAGTAGTTGCGTTATAACCCCAGTAGAGTGGTTTTTCTCCATAACGATCGCGCGTCAGAAATAATGAACCGTCAGTTTTATCATACACCGCAAAAGCAAAAAAACCATTCAACTTATTCAAACATTCTTTCCCTTCCTTCGCATAAAGCGTTAACAACACTTCCGTATCACTCTGCGAACGAAAAACAAATCCTTCTTTCTCCAAGTCCGCGCGCAATTCACGGTAATTGAAAATTTCTCCATTGAACACAATCGTGTAACGACCATCACTCGAAGTGAACGGTTGCGCAGCCGCATCTGAAGTGTCAATGATCGCAAGACGTGTATGACCTAGCGCTACATTTGCATGACGAAAAACTCCGTGGCCATCAGGCCCGCGATGGTGCAACGATTTTACAGCATCGTCGATTTTGTCGAGATATTTTCGACCTTCTTCTGTAAAAGCAAGTATTCCTGTTATGCCACACATAGGTTAAACGCTCCTCCTTCGCTCGCCCCCTAACCCCCGAAGGGGGAACTGCCACCGCGCGTTGGGAGTTCCCCCTTCGGGGGTTAGGGGGCGAGGGATGGCAATCATACTATTTTATCGCTATCATCGAAATCTCCACCATCACATCCAACGGCAATCGCGAAACTTCTACGGTTTCTCTCGCCGGAAAATTTCCTGTGAATCGTGATCCGTAAATTCCATTCATCACTGCGAAATCATTGAGGTCTTTCATGAAGATTGTAGTCTTCACTACATGTGTGAAGTCCATTCCTGCATCAGCGAGAATTCCTTTCAGATTTTCCATCACACGTTCAGTTTGACCTTCGATTGTTGTTGGAATTTCTCCAGTGTCAGGATGTTTTCCAACTTGGCCTGAAATAAAAAGCATATTTCCATTCATTACTGCCTGACTATACGGACCAATTGGTGCCGGAGCGTTTTTGGAAGTGATAATTTGTTTCATTTTGATTTTGTTTGCGTAAATATCGCGTTTTCTGTCACATCGAGCGCAGTCGAGATGCAAGAAAACATATGCGTTTGGTTCTCGACTGCGCTCGAACTGACAACGCCTACTTCCTCCACAACGCAAACAAATCCATCGTTATCGCAACCGAATAATGAATGAGAATTCCCAGAATCACAGAACGACTTTTCAAACTCAACGTTCCAAGAACAATTCCTGCGAGAATGGCTCCAATAGTTTCCGGCATAGGTTTTCCGAAGTGAATCATGCAATACGGAACCATCATCACGAAAATGCTCATGTAGCCAAATGACTTTCTTGTTCCAAGCGTAATGAATCCCCTGAAGAAAAATTCCAGTGAAGCAAACTGGAAGAAGTAAACGACTTCCCAAATCACAAAATTGGGCCATAACGATTCGCCTTCTACTACATTGTAAAAAGGATAACGTCGCTGAAAACTTTCTGTTGTAGAGAAATAATAAACCAGTGGAAGCATGATCGCTAGCATGATGAGATACAATGGCCAGCCCTGAAATGCGCCCGAAAACTTCAGACCCATGTCGCTGAGTTTCATTTTGAATACAAAACGTGTCAGTAAAGCCGGAACAACGAAGTAAACGAAGATGATTGTTCCTGCCCACCAGCACAAACTATGCAATCGTGCATCAAACCCATTGTTCATGTAGTTGTTGAAAATATTTGCTGCATCGTCACATCCTACAGTCTTTAGAAGTGAAGTGATGAATGTCGGACTTCCCCAATACTGAACTATCGTCAGGCCCAATGCTGTCCAGCAAAGAATAATTAATGCGCGAACATTATCTTTCTTCGTCGGTGGGTTTTCGAGCCACAACTGATTTTCATCCGTCCAGATTTTTTTGAAAAGTCCTGTTATCACTTCAGATCGGATAGCGTGCAAGTGGAGAAGTGCTCAATGATGCGAATTGTTTTTTCTCATACAGAAATTGTCCGGCCATGGCGATCATTGCTGCATTGTCAGTACAATATTCGAAAGGAGGAATGCAAACCTGAATTTTTCTTGCCGAACCAAATTCATGAAATGCTTTTCGCAATGCAGAATTCGCAGAAACTCCTCCTGCAAGTGCAATGCATTTGATTTTTCTGTCGGTGACAACTTTCGCAAGTTTTTTCATAAGGTGACGGACAATACTCGCTTGAACCGAAGCGCAAATATCATTCCTATTTTTCGAAACGAAATCCGGATCGAGTACTGTTTGATCGCGGACAAAATACAATACGGAAGTTTTCAGTCCGCTGAAACTGTAACCATATGCAGGAATATTTGCTTCAGGAAATTTGAAGCGATCCGGATTTCCATCAATGGCAAGTTTATCCACCAATGGGCCGCCAGGATAGGGAAGACCTAGAATTTTTGCAGTCTTGTCGAATGCTTCTCCTGCAGCGTCATCCTGTGTTTCTCCCAAAACTTCGAAAGTAAAAGGATCATTTACCAAAACGAGTTGTGTGTGACCACCCGAAACTGTTAAACAAACAAAAGGAAACCCTGGTTTTTCTCTCGGAATTTCGTCTTCAATGAAATGCGCGAGTATATGCGCTTGCATATGATTCACTTCCAACAATGGAATATTCAAAGCATGACTCAATCCTTTTGCGAAAGAAGTTCCGACAAGTAATGATCCCATTAATCCTGGGCCACGTGTAAATGCGATCGCATCTACGTCTTTTACACTCAGATTTGCCTGTTTGAGAGCTGAAGCAACAACGGGAACAATGTTTTCTTGATGTGCGCGTGAAGCCAACTCAGGAACAACACCGCCCCAGGCTTGGTGAATCTCTTGTCCGGCGACAACATTGGCAAGCAGTTTGCCGTTAGAAAGTACAGCTGCCGCAGTATCATCGCAAGACGACTCAATGCCCAGAATAACAGCCATATTGCCTATTTTTGTGTAATGTCAGGTTTAAAGGAGAAAGTTCGCAAAATTATCAAAAAGACGACCCGTTTTTTCGCGTGGACGACTGGTATTCTTGTGCTTCTTGGCATTTCCCTCTATTTCGTGTTCAGAAGCCCTGCTTGTCAGACATGGATGAGTCAGAAAATGGCGAATTATCTTTCCGATGAATTGAAAACGAAAGTTAGTATCAGTGGAGTAAATATTCAGTTTTTCACTTCTGTTGTGGTTGAAGGAATTTATGTGCAGGATCTTCATGGAGACACATTGCTTTACGCGGCGGATTTCAACGTCAACATGAGTAATTTCAGTTATGGGAATCAGTACATCAGTATCGATGGAATTACTTTGACGAACGCGGTAATCAAAATCAAAAAATATCCCAACGAGAAAGGATTGAATTTTCGTTTCATCGAGCAATATTTAGCTTCGGATGACACCAGTTCCTCTGAACCATCTCCATGGAAAGTTGATATTGGCGACATTAAAATTGAGAACACACGCTTTGCATTCATTGACACGCGTTGGACAGATGAGGATCGTGGTGTAGATTATGAAAACATTCAGCTGAGCAATCTTTATGTGACGCTGCAGCGAATAGAACCAATGGGTGATTCGACTTCGCTCATGCTTTCTGAATTAAAAGCGAACGAACGAAGTGGTTTCAGTGTAACTCACATGGAGTCGAGATTGATGGTAGCAGATACATTTATCAAGTTCAACGATTTAATTATCCAAACTCCTGGATCTGACGTGAAGGGATTTCTCAGCTTTCATTTCAATTCTTTCGAGGATATTGAAGATGATTTCATTCACCGCGTGAAAATGAATGGTCACTTTACAGAATCAATTGTGGAAATGGGTGACATTGCATATTTCTCTCCTGTTCTTCTCGGAATAAAGAAACGCGTGATGCTCACCGGTGATATTTCCGGCACAGTTGACAAACTAAAAACGAAAAATATTGATTTGCGGTTCGGGAAACGATCACGTATTGCAGGGAATTTTTCGTTCGATGGTCTTCCTGATATTGAGACGACAGACATGCATTTCCGTTTCAAGAATGCCACAACGAATTATGAAGATCTTTCTGATATTCCGATTGCACCGTTCACTGACTCATCTTTTCTCAATGTTTCATCTCGTATAGCCGTATTGGGTGATATGTTTTTCACAGGAACATTGGAAGGATTTACGCATGAATTCGTAGCGCATGGCAAATTAACCACAGGACAAGGAAATCTTGTTCTTGAGAATCTGGCCATGGCGAAAGACAGTACAGCAGACGATTACAATTGGGCCGGAGTTTTAACCGCACAGCAATTCAATATCGGTGCTTTCCTTGGTGTGAAAGAGATAGGGAGGATAACGGGCACGGCAAATATGATTGGTTACGGAACAGATGTTCCTTCTATTGTAGCTACGATGAACGCAAATTTTTCGTCGTTTGAATATAATAATTACAATTATTCAAACATTACGGTTAGCGAAGGTTCGCTTGCGAAAGAGGTGTTTGACGGAACTGTTCGGGTACATGATCCTAACATAGAATTGGAAAACAAAGGCTTCGTCGATTTTATTAATCCGGATGATCCGAAACTTGATTTCTGGGCACACATTGAAAATGCTGATTTTAGTAAACTGGGTTTCGTTGACACGTCAATGCGGTTAATTGTTTCGACTGACATGCGTTTTGCTATGCATGGTAATGATATTGATAATCTTGATGGAAGTATTTCACTCAGCGAATTGCATTTCAGTAAAAAGGATAAGCAATACCATTTGAATGAGATGACGTTGATTTCGACAAGAGAGAAGAATCAACGTCACTTGTTTTTTGGCTCCGACTTCCTGAATGTAAATCTCGATGGAGAGTTTCAATTGCTCAAGTTGCCTGAAGCGATTACTGATGTTATGACAGCATATATACCGGCTTATTTTCCTCCTCGTGTAGCGCTTGCAGGAAAGAAGGAAGATAAACCGCAGTTTTTCAAATGGTCTGCAACTTTTGGCAAGAATACTGATGCGCTCACAGCTTTTGTGCCCACTCTCAAAGTAGCGCCACGTTCACAATGTAATGGAAGTTTTGAACAGGACAAACGAAATTTCACATTCTTCTCCTCATCAGATAGTATCAGTTATGATGGCTATCTGCTTTCACAGATAAATTACGTTACTGCAAACGGTCAGAATGGGAGAGCGGATTTGAATGTTGACATCAGACGCGCACAAATAAACGACACGCTTGGTTTCAGTAACATCAAGTTGAATGCGGATGCAGGAAGCAATGTTCTCAACTCAAAGTTGTCTTGGGATAATTTATCGAAGGAAAAGAATCAGGGAACAATTGAGAGTAAACTTACTTTTGAATCAAAGCAAAGTATGAAGTTTGAAATTTCAAATGCGAGCTTCTATGTCAATGATTCGCTGTGGCAGGTTGATCCAACCAACTTCGTGCGGAAAGATTCTTCAGTAATTCTTGTGAGGAATTTAATGTTCCGTTCGGGTACGCAATCAGTAGGTGTGAATGGGACAATATCCAAACGACCTACAGATCATCTTGATATTGCATTAAACAAGTTTAACCTTTCCAGTCTCAATTACCTGACGAAATCGGAAGGTGTCACCGTTTCAGGATATTTATCCGGGCAAACTGTACTTTCAGATTTGTACAATGCACCAAAGTTCACCGGGAATTCTGAATTCACTTCGTTGTTTATCAATAAAGAAAAAATTGGTGATGGAACAGTGGATGCATTTTGGGAACAGGACAAACAGGCGGTTTACGTGAATGGAAAATTTAACAAGGGTGTAATTGATGATCAGACAGGAAAAGTGATTAACAATATTTCATTTGCGGGATATTACTATCCGAAGAACAAAGAGAACAGTCTTGACATTGGAGTCGATTTGTACAAAATGCCTTTGGCAATGATTCAACCGTTGCTTGCAGATTTTTGTTCGATGGTTGTTGGTCACGTTGCAGGTCACATGGACGTGAAGGGCAATTTTTCAAAGCCATTGATGAATGGAAAACTTGCCGTGTCTATCGGAAAGATTAAAGTTGATTACCTGGGAATTGAACTGGCTCATAAAGTTGAGCAACCGATATTTATTGAAGAGAATTCATTTTTCTTCGACGACTTCAAAATCTCAGATAACCAGCGCGACACCTGCAATATCTATGGTCACTTGTATCATGACAATTTCAAGAAGTTTCAGTTTGACATGGACTTTGCGTTCGAACATTTTCAAGTGTTGAATACCACCGCAGCAGACAATGAAGATTATTTCGGTAAAGTGTATGCAACCGGCTTCATGAACATTTTCGGATTTGTTGACGAAGTAATTTCGATTGACATCAAAGCCAGAACTGACAAAGTGATACGAAATGGTCAACCTATTTCATCTGACTTTAATATTCCGATGTCAACAACCAGTGAAGTAGGAGAGAGTGAGTACATCAAGTTCGAACAATTTGCAAACGATACAGTACGGAAGGATACCAGTGTGAAAATTGCAAGGCAGATGTTCAACAACAATGGAATTGATCTTTCCTTGAATCTCGAAGCCACAACAGATGCTGTTGTCCATGTAATTTTTGATGAAACGGTTGGCGACGAATTATCTGCGCGAGGAACCGGTGATTTGCGGATGCACATTTCTCCTGCAGGAAATTTTACAATGTATGGAGCTTATGTTGTAGATCGAGGAGATTACATGTTTACGTTGAAGAATATTGTTTACGCTCCGTTTGAATTGGTGAAAGGCGGAATTATTTCCTGGAGTGGTGATCCGGCAAATGCACAAATTGATGCTGATGCAATTTATCACGCCAATGCATCAGTTGAACCTTTCTTCCCGTTTGATACTGCCAACGCTTTGT
>CAZBYM010000215.1:0-7065 GCA_964495745.1 uncultured Chryseobacterium sp.
GTTCACAGCGAATGAAGAAAAGGCAGTGCTGGCACAAGGAGAATTATTGAGTACAGCTTTGGTTCAGTTTTATCTCGAAGAAATTGGTGTGAAGTCTGCTTTGCTTCCGGCTCTCAGCTTTATGCGCATTGATGCAAATGAAGAGCCCGATCTCGACTATATCGAAAAACATCTGGGATCTGAAATTGCCAAGCATCCGGGAGTGGATCTTTTCATTACGCAAGGATATATTTGTCGCAATACATTTGGTGAAATTGATAATCTCAAGCGTGGCGGAAGTGATTATACAGGAACTCTGATTGGTGCTGCATTGAAAGCAGAAGAAATACAAATCTGGACCGACATTGACGGAATGCACAACAACGATCCACGCATTGTTGACAAGACTTTTCCAATCAGCGAGCTTTCATTCGATGAAGCTGCAGAGTTGGCGTATTTCGGAGCGAAAATTCTTCATCCAACCTGTGTGCTTCCTGCTCAAAAGAGAAATGTTCCTGTTCGATTGTTGAATACCATGCAACCGGAAGCAAAAGGAACGCTGATTGGAGCAACTCCAACGGGAGATCGTATTACAGCAGTTGCTGCAAAAGACGGAATTGTAGCAATTAAGATTCGTTCTGCGCGAATGTTACTCGCGTATGGATTTCTTCGTTCCGTATTTGAAGTTTTCGAGCGTTATCGTACTCCAATTGATATGATCACAACGTCTGAGGTTGCAGTTTCGTTAACCATAGACAAATCCGATCATCTTGATGAGATTATTGAAGAGTTGAAGGGATTCGGACAAGTTGAAGTTGATCGCAACCAAACGATCGTGTGCATTGTGGGAACTTTCGGGAAAGACAAGCAAGGATATGCTTCACGAGTTTTTGATTCACTAAAAAATATTCCGATCCGGATGATTTCCTACGGAGGAAGTGAGAACAATATTTCAATTCTTGTGGATGGTGCGATGAAGAAGGAGACTTTGCAAGCGTTGAATAAAGGATTATTTATGTTATAAACCGCAAGGACGGACTTCGACAAGCTCAGTCCAGGCGCCGCATACAAGATATAAATAGCAATTTCGCTCTATAGAATACTAAATGTTGAATCAAAAACATATCGCCACATTTCAGGAACACGCCACGCCATACTATGCGTATGACTTGGATTTGCTCATGCGAACTCTGGAGGCGGCAAAGCAAGCATCTTCACCATTCAAGTATCATGTCCATTATGCTATGAAAGCGAATGTTGATGCGAAAGTGCTGGCGAAAATTCGTGAAGCAGGATTTGGTGCCGATTGTGTGAGCGGAAATGAAGTGAAGTGTGCGATTGAATCGGGTTTCAAAGCATCGAGCGTTGTTTTCGCCGGAGTAGGGAAGGGCGATGAAGAAATTCGCTACGCGTTGAAGCAGGATATTTTTTGTTTCAATTGCGAATCGCTTCCGGAAATTGAAATAATCAATCAACTCGCAGGTGAACATGTGAAGAAGGCGAAAATCGCACTGCGTATTAATCCGAATGTCCACGCCAATACGCATCATTACATTACTACCGGATTGGAAGAAAATAAATTCGGAATCAGCATTCATGAGTTGCCTGAAGTTGTTGAAGCCATGAAAGAGATGACACACATCGAACTCATTGGAATTCATTTTCACGTTGGTTCGCAGATTACTGATCTTGGCGTGTTCCGTTCGTTGTGTTTACGTGTGAATGAAATTCAGGAATGGTTTGCATCACGACGATTGCCATTAAAGATCATCAACGTTGGTGGTGGACTTGGCGTGAACTACCACGAGCCTGATGCGAATGCAATTCCTGATTTAAAATCGTACTTCGAAGTTTTCTCAAAGTTTCTTCAAGTTCGCCCGGGACAACAAGTGCATTTCGAATTAGGTCGTGCTTTAGTAGCGCAGTGTGGAAATTTGATTTCACGAGTTCTATATGTGAAGAAAGGTGTACAAACCAATTTCGCGATTCTTGATGCAGGGATGACAGAATTGATTCGTCCGGCTTTGTATCAGGCCTATCACAAAATCGAAAACATGACAGCATCACCAGGTGCGACTACAGCACGTTATGATGTAGTTGGTCCTGTATGTGAATCTTCAGATTGTTTTGGAAAAGCAGTTGATTTACCGGAAGTGAAGCGTGGCGATTTGTTTGCAATTCGAACAGCAGGCGCTTACGGTGAAGTAATGGCGAGTCACTACAATTTGCGCCAACTCGAACCCACAGTTTATTTTTGATGGCGATGAGTTGTTGTTCTGATGTATGTCATAGAACAATCATTCACATGATAAAGATCCGTTGCCATCGGATAAGGTAGTTCGGGCGGCATTCCCGGTCCGAATGGATACGTCAGAAAAATGTACGTCGAATCGAATTTCGTTTCTTCTCTGATATTTGTGTAATCCAGCATTCCCACATATTGGTTTGGACTCAAATAGCGTGTAACCGTTACGATTGGCTTGGGTTGCGCCATAAATCGACGTTGCAATGCGATTTTATTAATTGGCTTTGTCGAAATATATTCGGCGTAAAGGAAGGATCCTTTCTTCACTACTTCACCAATCGGTCGAAGATCCAATTCAATCAAGATGGTATTGATGTTTGCGTAGCCGCATTGTCCATTTCTGAGTCTCCATTTTCTGGAGTTCGCGCCTTTGACTTGTATTGCAACCTTGTAGAATTCGGTTGTGTCTTTCGCTTCAGGTTGGTGATACGTTCTTAATCCGAACAACAATGAATCTTCGAGATTATTATAGAGGAGCGCAAGCACTTTCTCGTAAGTCTTGATTCTGGTTTCCTGAATAATTACATTACTATAATACGGAAGTGTTGAATCTTGCGATTCGCGAAAAGCGAGCGCCAATGCATCTGCCCGGTACAAAACCCGTATAGAGTCGCATACTTTGCACGATCCGATCCGCGGTTCACAAGAGACAGAAATTTGTCGCCATGAAACACAAACCAGTAATACCAAAAAACCGACAAGTAATCCTCTATACGCGTTCATGAAGCTGGGTTAACGCCAACATGCCGAGTGTTATACGAGTTTGAGAATGAAAAGATACGAAGGGCGGGGCTCGGAAGTATGCGTGAAGAGTGATGTTGTTAACTGGGGAATGTTAGTTGAAACTGCCTCATTTCGTCTCCTTCATTGAAATTCCAAGTTTCCATAACAAGATCGACTTTGAGCCTTCCTTTAGGAACTCAATTTCACCATCGCCATACATGACATAGGCGTGATAATTTCGGTTATCAACCACTCGTGGCACAACATGATGAGGTCCATCAAAATTAGATGTGCTGGTTTCAGCGAATGCAATTATTGTGAATGGTAATTTCCCGAAAAGTGTGGGTGAACCTTGCGGCAAATAAATAATATCGGCGGGAAATTTCTCTCCATTCTTGCTAGAGTATTCTATGTAAGATCCGCGCTGAAGATCATTTAATCGTCGGTTTATATAAGACAAATTGAGTAACGTATCACTTGATCGGATGATGAGGCAATAGTTGTAGGAGAATTGCCAATGGCGCCAGTATCCTCGTCCTGTTTCCCATGCATAGTGGCATTGTGCTTGGATGGAATCCAAAAAGGCATTCAACCTCGAGTTGCTGGTAGTAATGCGATGATCACGATTGACTTTACAAGAATCGAGGTTGACTACGTACAATCTGTATGTGCATTGTTGCGGTAGACCGATTGAGTATTAGCTCGTATCAATGATTTCCGGAACTGAACTCCACTTCTCATTGCGTTGTCCGGTGTAATTCCAGAGGCGTGCAATATTTGTTGAAACCGAATCAACGATGGCGTCAGGAACGAAGATTGAAGTATCCCATTCTTGTGTATTCATGAGAGAATATTGAACATTAGTGATGATAGCAGCCTGTCGGAATTTTGAAGGATACATTGATTCATCTTCTTTTTTGTCTTTGTCAACAGTTGCATAGAGGAAAATTCCGTTGTCATAGTATTTTTCAACCAGCAATTCGCCTTCAGGACTCCACATCCTCCAAACCGAATCGCGATATTGCTTCTTATAGTTTTCGCTTTGAATACTTCCATTCTCGTTCCAGTTCTTCGTCTGTATTTTGGCTCCAACGTGTGATTTCATTTCCGAAATAATACCGTTCTCGTAATAGTGAACATACATTGTGTCTTCCAAAACAACTCCGGAAGTACTATGATTGGTGTAAGACTCGAGCTGTCCGTTCGGATACCAGGTCTTGTCATAATTAATAATGAAAATTGCATCCGGATATTTCGCGGTACTATAGCTATATCGATATTGGACCGCTTGTAGGTTGCCGTTTGGAAACCACGTCTTCGAGGAATCCAGATTACCAGAATTATTATACCACGATTTGCTTATGAGGATACCGGTGCTCCGCTCATGAGTGGTCCAAACTCCAGATTGTTGATCCTGGATGTACTGACCTCTGAATTCAGAATTGGATTTTGCATCCACATTCAAGTATTCTCCATAATATCCGGAAAAGGGGTTATAGAAACTTCGGTGCAGAATTCTGTTGGAGGAATCGCGTCTTTCAATCAATCCGGACTGAATATCGTTATGATATTCTCGGTATTCGCAGCCAAATTGATTGCTACATTGTTCATGTATGCCATCAAAAATTGGATCTGTAAAAACAATTTTTCTTCCACGGCGTTTGCTGATCAGCAATCGTCGTGTTTCTGATCCGCCCTTCCACATTCTGCGGACTTCACATCTGTAATTTCCGGAGCTATCGACAAAGTACTTACTGCGACTGGTGAGGAATCCATCACTTGAAGAGGAATCAACTGCGTGCCACAGATATATTTCTGAGGAAGTAACAGCAAATCTGTAATAATGATTTGTCCGGCTATCCCAGCTAAACCTAGTGACCTTTCCATCAGCAAAACTTCCGTGAATGATTGAATAAACCGAGTCTATCAGGTCGCCAGTGTATAGTTTTCCCTTGTAAAAGTATTCAGCCTGAACCATCATCCTTATGGGATCATGAAGGTGTTGCAACTCCTTACCTTTCCATTTTTCTTTGCTATTCGGAAATTTAATAACAAGATCAGATAGTGTGACGGTTTGCGAACTCAGCAAACTACATAACCACAAGAATGAAAAAGTGAGTTTTAGCCGCATGTTTCTCTAACGATAATCACTACAAAAGATACGCACATTCTCATTCTTCTGAATTCAACGATCACGGAATAATTCCGTGGAGCACAAGGGTTTCTCAAATATAACCAGAACCATCTGACGAACTTCAAAGCTGCTTTTTACACTTGTGAAATGTCACAGTAACTGTGCGAGCTTGAAACTGGGAACCTGAAACTGGGAACTCGTTTTCCATTCACCCCTCCATATCCGCCTTTCGTCCGAGCTATCCTTCAATTGACCAAAAAATCGCCAATTCAGAGTGAAAATTGTGTAAAATTGTCGCGACTTAACCGAATCTTAATTATGAAAAAGGCATTGACTTTCGCGGCAATTTTTACCTCGATGTTTTCTTTCGCGCAATTCGTGGGCAACGGTTCATTTAGTGGCCGCACACGCACGTATCTTGATGACGGCGCATGGGCTCCGCGTGAACACAATGTGGATTTCCTACACATGCGACTCGAAGTTTCTTTTGAAACATCTACAGGACTTGTGAAAGGAAAAGTAACACATCGTTTTACTCCACTTCGTAATTCTGTCGATTCAATTTGGGTTGATGGAATTAATATGCGGATTCTTGAATCTTCAGTGAACGGTAAACCTGTTACAACTCGAGTTGAACAAACCGGACTTTGGATTTTTACCGGTCGACCATTGGCATACGGAGAAAAAGATAGTTTGACTTTAGTTTACGAATGCAATCCTCGTCGCGGTTTGTATTTCATTGGGTGGAATGATCCTGTAGGAATTTGTCGCAAGCAAATCTGGAGTCAAGGACAGGGAATTGATAATCGCAATTGGATTCCTTGTTATGACGAGATGAACGACAAGATCACAACGGAAATGATTGTGACTATGCAATCGGAATACAAGGTTTTGTCAAATGGAGTGAAAGTGAAAGAGAAAGACAACAAGAACGGTACGAAGACCTGGCATTATCGCATGAGTCATCCGTATGCTCCTTATCTGGTTATGTTGGGGATCGGAAAATTCGAAGTGAAAGAGTCGAAATCGAAATCGGGTGTTCCGTTGTATTTGTATTACTATCCTGAATGGAAAGATCGCGTTGAAACAACGTACAAGTACAGTGAAGACATGATTGATTTCTTCGAAGCGGAAATCGGCGTGAAATATCCGTGGGAGTCGTATTCCCAAATTCCTGTTCAGGATTTCATGTACGGAGCAATGGAAAATACAACCGCCACCGTGTTTGGTGATTTTCTTTTCGTAGATGAGCGAAGCAATTGGGACAGAAGTTACATTGGAGTTAATGCCCACGAATTGGCGCACCAGTGGTTCGGTGATTACGTTACTGCACGAAGCGATGCGCATCATTGGTTACAGGAAAGTTTCGCTACGTATTACAATCAGATGTACGAGCGAAAAGTTTATGGTACCGATTATTTCGATTGGGCAAGACGTGAAGCACAATGGGGTTCAGTGAATGAAACCAAGAAAAATCTTCTGCAGGTTGCACACAGTCATGCAGGAGGTGTGCGCCATTATCCCAAAGGAGCTTTCGTTCTCAATATGCTCAAGAATGTAGTTGGAGGAAGAGAAGCATACAATCGCGGAGTAAAATTGTATTTGAATCAGCATCCGTATGGAAATGTAGATTCTGACGATTTGTTGTATGCGTTCCATGAATCAACAGGAATGTCCTTGAATTGGTTTTGGGAACAATGGATTTACCGTGGAGGAGAACCTTCGTACAATGTTACCGCGAGTGATATTACGGAATCCGGTAAGCGCATGACACGCGTGTATGTTGAGCAAGTTCACGAAACAAATGACGTAGTAGGCTTATTCAAAATGCCAATCTGGTTTGAAGTGTATTACACTGATGGAACAAGCAGCAAAATCATGAAATGGGTTGAGGAGAAGTCCACATTTGTTGATATTCCTAATG
>CAZBYM010000216.1:0-7046 GCA_964495745.1 uncultured Chryseobacterium sp.
CCCGAAGGAGAAATAGCAACGTATGCAGAAATGGGTTTTGAGAAAAAAAACAAAGTGCCAAAAGGAAACGTGCTTGAAGCCGCCAGAACTGCCGGTTTACTTGGAATAAAACGAACATCGGATGTAATTCCCGATTGCCATCCTATGCCGGTAGAATTTACTGCAGTTCGGTACACGATTGATGAAATGCAAGTGAACATCGAAGTAGAAGTTCATACCATTTATAAAACCGGTGTGGAAGTTGAAGCAATGCATGGAGCTTCGGTTGTAGCGATGACAATGTATGACATGCTGAAACCCATTGACAAAGGAATCGAAATCTGTTCTATTAAACTGGTTGAAAAGACTGGCGGGAAATCGGATTTCGCTCACAAATTCAGACGCGATCTGAAAGCCGTGGTTATCGTTTGTTCAGATACAATTTCTGCCGGACAAAAAGAAGATAAGGCGGGTAAAGCTATTATTGAGAAACTTGAAAAGTGTTCAGTACACGTGAGCGATTACATCGTGATTCCTGACGAACAAGATATCATTCGCAAAAAAGTACTTGACTATTGCGAAGCGGGAAACGACATGGTCATTCTCACAGGTGGCACCGGACTTTCTCCTCGTGATGTAACTCCTGAAGCACTGAAAGATCTTATTCAACGAGACATCCCCGGCATCACGGAATACATGCGCAGCTATGGACAAGATCGCACACCATTCTCTATGTTGTCGCGCAGCGTGGCGGGATTGCGCGGCAAAACATTAATTCTTGCGTTGCCTGGCTCAACAAAAGGAGCTTCAGAAAGTATGGATGCACTTTTCCCTAACGTACTCCATCTCTTTCGCATCATTGGCGGGGGAAGACATGATTAATACAAGGTACTTGCAAAATCACATGACTTTGAAACACGCTTTCAGCAATTCGCCTTCGTGTTGCTTTGTGTCTTGGAGACTTCGTGGCAGAAAAATTATAGAGCTATAGAATATAATGGAGACAAACTCTACACGAAGCAAACTCCGGTATCATCGCGTGGTGATGGTTTTCGTTGTGATTATTTCCATTTGGATTACCTACAAAGCAAGATCCAAAGAATGGAAATACAATAACGGACAGGAGAAAGTTATTGGTAGCACGATTCACAACATGAATGAAGGTCAGTGGACATGGTACTATGAAAGTGGAGCTAAGCGTATGCAGGGAAATTTCGTCGCAGGAAAACGCGATGGTGCGTGGTATACCTGGGATGAAAATGGACAACTCACCAGTTTGAATACCTATTCAGAAGATAAACTCAACGGACCATTCACTCGCTGGTATTCCAATGGCAATAAACAAGAAGAGGGAAGTTACCGCGATGATGTGCAGGTAGGAGGAGTCATCAGGTACAACGAAGACGGAACGCGGAAGTAACAAAGAGAATCGTAGCTGTAAGAAATCGCTTAAGCGATCTCGCCGTTTACTCGTGGGCAAGGCACGTCCGCCATTTTTCGCCGCTCGGAGCCTGCCCTGAGAAACCGAAGGGTGTAAGGCCCGCCGCAGGCGCATTTGTCTTCAGTGTGATTTATTCCGGTAACTCAAACTCATCCACAACCACAACACCTGTCACTTCATCTTTGTGTTCAACAACCATGAAGGCAAAGTCTCCGCGCTTTTCAATCTTTCGGCTAATGATGATTGCCGTTCCCTGAATTTCGGGATTATCTTTTCGGTTAATAACATCACCTACGCGTGGCATGAACGGATAACGCATGGTAATTTTTTCGTCCGGATCACTGACCAGGGTAAGCGCAATTTCAAACAGAACTTCTTCGAACCGCTCAGCCAATGCTGCGTCATTGTATTCTTTCTTCGTATCATCGCTGATCTTGCTCGCCCAGGAAAGGATAGTCGCCGTAGCGCTGGTTGCAAGTTCTTCACGAATTCTTTCCGGAAACGGAGAGCGCACATGCTCGTTATCAGTGAACCAGAATTCCAGTGACGAACTGATCATTGCCGGATCAATATATTCCTGCTCTTTGAGCTGGGTACTAAGAGTTGCTGAATCGTTCATAATTGGCAGTATATGTTTGTTGTTTTAATGAATCAATCAAAGCGGAACCATTTCTTTTCTTAATAAGTTTCCGAAGGCCCGCCTCTTTCAAAATCCGGATGTCTTTATTCTCGAGACGAATGAGATTCTGTTTCTCTAATTCTGCCAGTCGTCGTACAACGGTTTCATACGTTGTGCCAAGGAGAGACGAATAATCTTTTCTCGAAAGCGTAAATGCAAGAAGGCCTTTATTCCCTTTTGCATATCCAAATGCTTTCAGATTGTTGAGAATCGTTAGTGCCAATCGTTCCAGCATTTCCATTCGCGAAAAATTACGTAAATGCTGCTCGGCTTCTTGAAGTTCTTTCGCTACAATCATCATAAAATAGTAACAGAACTGGCTATTGGACTGCAGCATTTTATCGAACAATCCCATTGGAATAAATTCGAGTTCACAATCCGAGAGCGCTATTGCAGAGGCCGGAAAAATCATCTCATTGCCATACGCGCGAATTCCGACGATGTCACCTTCCTTAACCAAACGTGAAATGTGTTCAGTTTCATCATCAAGCGACGATGCAATTTTTAATTTTCCCGAAATAACAAAACCCATTGTTTCAAGTCGCGATCCTTCAGCCATCACCACTTCACCCTTCATGTAAATGATGGTCTGTTTATTGAGAATGTATAATGGACGCCAAACCGGGTCGAGATATTTCCCGATAATTTCGGGCACCGTTGACGAATTTTTCCGCTTGATTTTCATCTCAATTAATTTTTCTGCATTCAACACAACTTTTCTTATCCCCCAATTGTTGTCATGGAACGGTTCGGGTATTTTTCGTTGTGAGAATTAAGGTCTTCTTCTGTATTCATTCCTCCTCGTTGCGACTTCTTATGCATCAGTGAATCAACAATAGCCGACTGAATATTTTCTCCGTTTCTGTATAATTCCAGAAGATTTGTTTCCGAACAGGAGAAAAGACAATTTTTCATTTTGCAATCTGCCGTCAAACGAATTCTGTTACAGGAATCGCAAAATGGATTCGTCATTGAACTGATGATGGCAAACGAACCTTGGTGCCCGGCAATTTTGTAATGCCTTGCTGTATCGTTGGGTCCGTCGATCATTCGCTGAATGGAATCGCCGAACTTATTTTGAACCAACTCAAGAATTTCTTTTTGCGACAAACACTTGCTGAAATTCCATTTGTTTCCGTCGAAGGGCATGAATTCAATAAACCTGTATTCTACAGGATGTGTTTTTGTGAAGGCAATAAAATCTGCAATCTCATCTTCGTTCACTCCCTTAATGAGTACCGCGTTTAATTTTACGTTGAAACCGCGATTGATCAGCGTATTGATATTTTTCATTACCCTGCTGAAATAATCGCGGCGCGTAATCTTATTGAAACGTTCTGCACGAAGAGAATCCAGACTAACGTTGATGTGCTTCAAGCCGCATTCTTCGAATACATTCACAAATTCATCAACGAGAATTCCATTCGTTGTGATTGCCAGTTCAACCGGTAATTCCGCAAGTCCGCGGATAACAGCCTCTGCATCTTTTCTGATTAACGGTTCTCCACCTGTAAGCCTGATTTTTTTGACACCAAGCTGTACAAACTGTTTCGCAATGCCAAGAACTTCTTCTGTTGACATGAATTGCGAAGAAGGCCGATGCGGTACGCCAGCCTCCGGCATACAATAGAAACAGCGGAGATTGCATCGCTCAGTAAGCGAAATACGCAAGTAGTCGTGTTTCCTTCCAACAGAATCGGTGAGAACCGGTGTTATCATAACATCTTTTTCATTTCTGCTTCACTCTGTTCCAATTCTTCAGCGCTCATTAATTTTTGTGCAAGCGGGAACAAAGTATAATCTTCACGATAGATGTGAAGTTTCAATAATTCAACAAGCTCTCTCGCGTTGTCGTATGCAGCATCAAGAACTGTCGCTCTGCTTCCTGGATCATTAATCCGCGCAGCAATTCCAAATAGATTAAACGCGAGTGCGCCGAGCTGTACGAATTTGATATGGTCATCTTCCATTATGTCAATGGCAGTCATTGGATTTTCTCCAACACTATGCTCGCCACTTTCCATCAATCGCTTTTGGAGTTTTGGAAAAAAACTTTTCTCTTCCTTGGCATTGTGAAGCAGCAAGTGTTTGTCGAAGTATTTGAAAAAATCTCCAAATGCATTGTTAATCTCTTTATTCAGAGAGTAGCCATTGCTTTTGTATTCGATTAATGCTTTTTCAAAGCCAGTTGCAATTTCCATCGCTTCACGATGTTCCAGCATGAGATGCTGAATCGCAGGATGCATGTCTTCAAATGCAACTCCTTTTATTGTGGATGGCGCATAAGCGTCTGGAGGATCGAACGGTGAATGCTCTTCTGTATCGAGCGATTTCTCTACATGCCTTTTCAGCGGATCAATAGTATTGAGTTCTTGAAGATTCATAGAATAGCGTTATGTTCAATTACAAATTACGCTCTGCTTACTTAGGTTAAATATGACCTTGGTCATACGCGAACATGACAGAAATTTGGCAAAAAAGGAAAGCGCCCCAAGACGAGCGCTTTTCCAAAACAAGCTGATTCAGGTTTATTTGTCGCTTTTGAACATCGAAGGTTTGAAAATAAACATCGCATACGCCCAGTTGTTCAGTCCTTCAAACTTACCCGTGTTACCTTTTACGAATACCATGCTTTCAGTAGCGAGCATGTGCGAATACCCGAACTGGAAATTAACTCCCTTCGTTAGTTTGTAGTTGAATGTGATATCAATTTCAGTACCCATGCCGGATGAAGCAGCTTCGTATTTTCCATTATTCACAAGTGAAGTATCCATATCGCGTATTGGTGCTGCAGACATGAAATAATGCACATCGGCTTGTATCCAATAGTTTTCAGAATTGTATCTCACTTTCAAATAAGGATTAATTATTCCTACACTTCCAATGTGGTTACCAACGTAGAAATAATCCATGTAACCATTGAACTTGTGGTTGGTTCCATAGAACGGATTGAATGAATGTGTTACTTCAGTGTAGGCTTTAGTTGTATCTGTCTGACTGTTCCCGGAAATATATTCACCTCCAACAGTCACACCGATTTTTTTGCTTGGCATAAAAACTACTTCGAGAGCACCGTACATTCCGGAAACGCTTCTTGCAGTTGTATCGTTGACCATACTTGTGGCAACGTTATCTTTTCCGAACTGACCATATGCAGCTACGTTCAGGGCAAGCTTGTTGTAGGCGTCTTTTCCTTCACCTGCTGTTTTCTTATACGTAAAACGGAATCCTGCAGTCTGACTGAACACCGTATGGAAGTTTGTTACTCCCTGATAATTTGTATAGCCGAATTGTTTTCCGTTATTCAAGACAAGAACACTAATTCCCATTGCCTTGCTGATATCGCGGTGATACCATAAATAAGTAAGTGTTTTGTAATTCGCCGCTGATGCAAATGAAGTTGTGTTGGTTTGAGCTTTATTTTGGTTATACGCCAACCCGAAATGAAAACTATTCAAACTGTCTTTGAACATTATCACTGCTGCATCATGACTGCGCGCCTGCATAGCCCAATCTACGTTGCCAAGAATTCGTGCGTCATCGTAATCAAGTTCCTGGCGACCAACTCGAATTCCCCAGTTCTTATTGCAGGAGTATTGTCCCCATGCTTCATGGAACATTGTTTTTCCGTCGGAGCGGGTTAGTTGAGCTGTATCACCCCAAACCCGAACGTCCTGAACGGAGAAATTAGTTTTGAATTTATCGGCCTGATGCGTGAAAATCAATCGACTCCTCTGTTCAATATAGAATGCTGCCGGCTGGTCATCCTTCTGAATCAGATTACCGAAACCGTGACGGTAATCGCCACGAGAAATAATCTGTCCATCAATTGTGAACTGCGCATTTACAGAACCTGCAGTTAAGAAAATTGCTGCGCCAATTCCCAGCATGAATTTATTTACCTGTCTCATAATATGTGGTTTTAGAATTTTCGTATCAAATTAGCTTGGACGTTCGCATCCTTTGCGTTGATAATAATACCAGTTGATTACTGTTCCGATTACAGCGAAAGCAATTAGACAGTAGAAGAATACGTTGGCGTTATTGGAAGCAGAAATATTTGCTCCAATTGATTTGTTGAAAATGAAAGGTCCGAAAGCTGCAATTGCTGCGGTAAATCCAAGAACTCCGGCAGCTTGGCGCTGATTGCTTCCGAAAATAATTGGATACTGGCGGAAAGTTCCTGCATTGCCAATACCGGTAAAGAAGAATAATCCTAGCATTACGCCAACGAACATTGGAAACGTATCCATACTCGTCGGAGCAACCAATCCCATTGTAACGAGCATGATTCCTCCAATGATCAAACCTAGTCCGGTGATAGTTGTAAGTACTGCGCCACCGACTTTATCTGCAATAAAACCAAATAATACCCGGCTCGCAGAACCGATCAATGGACCATAGAATGCGTAAGTCAATGGATCGGGAGCGTTGGGAAAATTGCCGTAAAGCGCTTTGATCATCATTGGGAATGCTGCTGCGAGTCCGGCGAATCCACCGAATGTCATTACGTATGTAATAGTACAGAACCAAGTATGCTTGCTTTTGAAAATATCAAGCTGCTCTTTGAATGAAACCTTCATCGGAATACTCTTCAAAGTAAACCAGCAAACAATTGTCATTAACAACAGAATTGGGATGTACCAGAATGCTCCCGATTGAATCCAGATCTCAGAATTCTTTATCCCTTTTACATTCGCATCGAATTTTAACAAAGTAGCTTGCGCCATTTTAGGCGGCATTTTGCTGAACGCTTTTGCTTTCGCTTTGTTCGGAATCATGCGGAACAACTGTGCTTTGTTTTCCACACCTGGCAATGCCGCAACTGAATCTTTGATTTTTTTGTCGACGTTCATCAAAAACTTACTCTGTACAGCAGTATCGAGACTTGCGAAAACTGTTACCTGTTGAACAGAATCGATTGTTGCGAATGATGGCCCGAGTTCC
>CAZBYM010000217.1:0-3258 GCA_964495745.1 uncultured Chryseobacterium sp.
GCCTTTTCTGCGATAGGCAAGACATGTCAAATTAGTCTGTAAGCGATTTTCATATTCTCCAAGATAATTGTAAACGGCGCCAAGAGTGTTTAGGCATTTCGCAGACCAGGCATAATCGCCGATAGATTCAAAATACTGAAGTGAATCAATACAAATCTTAAGTGCTTTATGATAATTGCCGTGTGCTTGATAACATCTCGCTAGTAGCTCTTTCGCTTTGTTGATGTTTGTTACATCAGTTTGTCCTTCACAAAGGGTTAGTAAATCATGGGCCGCAACAAAACCTTTCTGTGAGTCGTCACGCAAAATTGCTTCTGCTTGCTCGAGCTGTTGTTCAAAAACCAATGTGGGAAGTGCAACTGACATTCCAGTAAAGATAAGGACTTAGCAACAAGGTCATCGTTATTTGCTAGAAGGCAAGTAGGAGCGGACGAACGCCGTTTTTGCTCATTTCAATTCCCGGAGCAGGGATTTTCAGGAAGCCGAAAGTGGTGAAAATGGTGCGGAGTAGTACTGATCGGGTTTGTATTTTTCGAAGATCGATATCAAACGAAAAATAATATTGCCGATATCGCGGTAATGTAAATTGATTTCCTTGTGCGTTCGTCATTATTGGATTTTCATGTCCGCCCGTCATACCGTTTGCGCCATACCCGAACGCAAGATTCAGCCATTGAGGGAATCTCGTGTCCGCTTTTAGAAATGAAGCAACATTCACAGACAACCAATACGTTTGTCCGTTATAATCTTTAAGCAATTGTTCTGGAAATGTGTTTCCTAAAATATCCGGTCGATAGTGTGCATATCCCGAACGTTGAAATCCAAACTTCGGTTGTATGCGTTGTTCCTTCCATAAAAATTGCTGAGAAATAAAAAGGGCGCTTCCTCCGGCGTTTGCGAGAATATCTCCAGTAGAAAATCCCCAACCTTCGGAATATCCATCCATGATTTCTATTACAGATTGATACGCGAACCCGGTTAATCCTCCGATCCAGGTAGATTTCTGATAACGCACTCCGCACCAATTCAGCAATGAAAAACTAATAAATCCTGCTGTGTAGGCGGATTGCATGTGACCAACTTTGTCCATCCCCAACCATTCGCGATTGTCGTTGAATGTGTGAAATGAACTTCGAGGAAAATCTTTGTACCACAACTGGTTCAAAGCGATTAAGGAACCAACGCTCAACGCAGTTTCAGTTCCCGCAACCAACAAACATCTTTTCTTGTTAAAGCTATTCGCAGGTTGTGGATAGCGAGTCTCCGAAGAGCATGGCGGCGGTTCCGGAAGAATTCCAAATTTTATCGGTGAAATAGGAATGATTGAATCTTGCTTCAAACTGTCATTTTGCCCAAAGCAATTGAGGCACATATACAATAACGCGATGGAAAAGGTGAAGCGCATCTCGTAAATATACCGATAAACAGAAACTGTCTAACGCGAACTTCAAGCTCAGAACTCCGAGCTCCACACTCGGAACTACTTTCCTATCTTTACTTCCTCATTCGTAGAATATGTTCAAAGAACCCAGGGACAAGCAAGTCTTCCTGATTGTTTTAGTTGCCGCCCTCGGATATTTCGTCGACATATACGATTTACTCTTATTCGGAGTAGAGCGTAAATCTTCTTTGAATGAAATTCTTCCGTTGCAATACGGTGAGCTGACAGATTACTGGCTCGCTAAATTGAATGCAGCGCACGGGAAAGAGCTCCTCAATTGGCAAATGGGAGGAATGCTCTTCGGCGGAATATTCTGGGGAATTCTCGGTGATAAAAAAGGAAGGCTTTCTGTTTTGTTCGGATCAATTGTAGTGTATTCGATTGCAAATATTCTGAATGGAATGGTGCAGAATACCGATCAGTATGCGCTATTGCGTTTCATTTCAGGATTTGGTTTGGCAGGAGAATTGGGCGCGGGAATTACGTTGGTAAGCGAAACCATGTCTAAGGAACGCCGAGGTATCGGAACGATGATTGTTGCGACGGTTGGTGTGTTTGGAGCTGTTGTCGCTGGATTCATGGGCGATGTCATTGAGAATTGGAGAAATTCATTTTACCTCGGTGGAGCAATGGGACTTGCATTGCTGGTCATGCGGATTGGTGTTTACGAATCTGGAATGTTTAATCAATTGAAGCAGGAAAAAGTTTCACGAGGTAATTTTTTCCTGTTGTTCAGTTCAATGGAACGAATTCGAAAATACCTCAGCATTATTTTCATTACAGTACCGGTTTGGTATGTCATGGGAACACTCGTGTTGTTCTCGCCAGAGTTGAGTGAACTGTTAGGATTGCCAAAAGATTCGATTTCATCAGGACGATCAATCATGTTCGCATACTCAGGTATTACGCTTGGAGATTTAGCATCAGGGTTGATTAGTCATTTATGGAAAAGCAGGAAGAAGACATTGGCTCTGTTTCTTGTTCTGACCGTAATTGGAATTGGCTTGTATTTCACCATTGGAGGAACATCTGTTACTGTTTTCTATGCAGTTGTAACATTCATCGGTTTCGCCACAGGATATTGGGCGGTGTTTATGAGCACGGCATCCGAATTATTCGGAACCAACATTCGTGCTACTGCCACAACTACAGCACCTAATTTCGTGCGCGCATCTACAATTTTGATATCGGGACTATTGACGTTGGCCACTATGGCATTCCCTGATAAATTAACTGCCACAATTGCTGTAGGTGTTTTAGTTTTGCTTGTTGCATTTATCGCACTCTGGAAGTTGGATGAAACATTTGGTAAGGATCTTAATTATATAGAGAAATGAGCGGATTGAATGTTGTTATCGGAGTCTCAGTGAATCCTGAGCGTTATGCCTACAAGGCAGTGCGATCATTATTGCAACACGATAAACAAGTTGCAGCTGTTGGTTTGAAAACAGGAGAGATTGAAACAGTGACAATTCAAATTGGAAAACCGCATTTCGAAAATGTGGACACTGTTACACTTTATGTTGGTCCGCAGAATCAACCAGAGTGGTACGATTACATTATCTCACTCAAACCCAAACGCATTATTTTCAATCCGGGAACAGAAAATCCGGAGTTTGAAAAACGATGCAGCGAAAAAGGAATTGAAGTGGTTGAAGCATGCACGCTGGTGATGCTTTCTATTGGGAATTATTGATTGGTTCAATTTCTGCAATTCATTTCCCTTTTTGGTGCGCTTCTACAACGTGAGTAAGGCCCTCGGCCTGTCGCCACAGATTCGCAGATTTCTTAACAAATTCCTAAGAATTAATTTTGGT
>CAZBYM010000217.1:3268-7005 GCA_964495745.1 uncultured Chryseobacterium sp.
AAAAAGGGGGGACGGCGTGGTAAAATTGCCCGAAAAGCGATCAAATACTTTTCGGGCAATTTCAATTTTCAGTAAACTGATTTGCAGTATAAATATTACTTAACTATCACAAATTTTCCTGAATTTATTTCCTGCTCATCAATGACAAAGCGATAGAAATAAATTCCATTCCCCAGATTCTCTTCGCTGATCTCTTGAATGTTTTGCCCTTCTTTTAGAACGAAACTGTCGACCTGTCTTCCAGAAATGTCATAAAGAACCAGCATACCTTTTGATGCAACAGGTAGTTCATAGCTGAATGACATCGTTCCATTATTCGGATTAGGATAAATTTTCCCTGACTCAGAGCCGGAAATTTCAACGGAAGGTTCTGCCAAACGCGCACTGCTTGAATTGTATGGAATAGGATCAATCGGTTCTTGGAAAGAAACAAGGAAGATTGCTTTCATAATCGACTGTGCGCCCACATATGCTTCTACTAGTTCATTTGATGCCAGCTGACTTACAACAACTGAATCACTTGAAAATGCAGTATCAGTTTTGATCGCAAAATAGCCTTTAGGTGATTGTTCCAGGCGCATCAAGAGTTCAAGCAGTTTGCAGGAATTGTCAAGTGTACCGCCGTTCAGTATTCTGATTGTGTCAAGAGTTAAAGCCGCTCCTACATAATCCTTTGCCGTGACTTGTGCAGCGGCGAGCATACATTTGTCTTCAAGAGTAACTCCATAAAGTTTTAGCGCAAGCTGAACGCTATCAAGACCGTTGGTCAAAGTAGTATCGTAGAGATAACCTCTGATTAATTCATCAACTGCCAAATCACGGGTATTCTGAGCTTCGCTTATCTGACCCAACAAAATATCCATTGGCGACATTCCGGATTGCGCAGCATTAATACTGCTCAATATTCCTGCCGGGAAAGGAGTTGTACGATTTTGAATTGCAGCCAACACCGCAGGTCTTAATGCTGAATTCGCAATCAATACATCCTTAACAATTCCGTTAGGCAAACTTGTATTATTTACAAGTGCAATCAAAACATTATCGGAAAGGTATGGCGATGATGCAAGGAGAAGAGTCTTCAATTGACCCGGAGACATGTTACTATTAATACTGCTAATCAGGTAAGCAGTTTGTCCGCCGTCAATTAAGCCAAGTAAATAATTTTTTTGTTGCATGGCACTCGCGATTGCATTTTGCGGACAGTAAGGACAACTTGTAATGTGTGATAAGCAAAGTGAACCAACGCCGCTTGATGTCAAGCCAACTTTATTTGTAGTGTAAGCCAAAGGAATATAAGATGCTCCTGTAGGATAAACATAATTGATCGGCGCAACGCCAAATGGCAATCCTGTATAAGGATCAGGAGTTATCGTTTGTGGATCAAGATAATAATCCCAGTGTACTCCATCGTTTCGTTGACTAAAACTGTTATTCGCAGATGCTGAGTCAATAGCCGGATTAAAATATCCTTGATGGTAATCCATGCATCCATTTGGTTCTACAATATCATAACCGTCAACTGCATTTGCGTCAAACATGTTGCATTTGAATTTCAATCCGTGATCGTTCGGAGGATTTCCTGTTGCTGCATAATTCGGATCGATATAACAGTTTACCCGTTGCGCCTGACATCCTATATAAATCTGATGGAATGTGTTTCGGTATATCAGATTATTGTTTGCTCCGGAATTACTCACGATAATTCCATAAGTTCCATCGGGTGGTGGAGGATTCGGTATTCCGGTAGAGTATGCAAAATCATTCGCTTCAACCTGATACCCTGTACAATTATTCAGATACAAACCATACGAAGCTCCAAAGGTTTGTTGACTATTGTATTGAAGCACCTTAAAACTGTTGTTGATGATCGATGAGTAGTTGGCATAGTTTAAAAGCACTCCCCTGAAGTTTCCTGTAAAATCGGTTTGATCAATTTTTAATGGTGTCAAAGGATTTGAAAACCAAGTCTGGATTCCATAACCAAGATTTTTAAAAGTGTTTTTTATGTAACCTGAACAGTTAAACGTAATACAGAACGGAACAACTGAAAATCCTGCATTGAAGCTGAAAATTCCTATTCCGTTATTGGTAATATCCTGATTGCTTTGAACAGCTCGACTATTTTCAAAATTATTTCCTTTGAAAGTAATTCCATTCGTTCCGAACATTAATACAAAATACCGGAATAATGTGGTATTGTCATTCAATGCAAATGATGTCGTTAGAAAATTACATTTAGTAAAATAACTTTTATTACGTAATGGATTTGTTGGTTCAGAGAAAGTCATGAAAGATACTGCAATCTGATTATTTCTAAACGTAGAATTCACTGCCTGAATTACTCCACCCGCCTGTAGCATATCGTAAGTGATCGAAGGATACGGGGTGGCGTATTTTACTGCGATAGCTCCAACAAACGCATTTGCAATCACTGAATTATTCTGTACAATTAACCAGCCTTGAGCGCTGTTATTATAACTTGTCCCTTGTGTTTGGGGTGAACTGCCACCATAACCACGAACTTGAATTCCTTCCCACATTCCACCGCCACATCCATCGTAAGAGGTGAAAGTAGAATTATCAAGAATAAGTGTTCCTCCTTTTGTAGCGGGCGTAATTTTCCTCTCGACAATAACATTTCCACCGGCTGTTTGATTAGGTTGAGCCGATATTCTAGGCGCAAACTGAAAAGTCATTCCGACAATCTTGATTGTATAGCCCGCAGGAATAGTTAGAGTGTTCCTGATTGTTACAGTTGAAACAATATTTGTAGGTGTACCGCCGAAAGGATTGCTTGTTGGTGTCCAAGTTTGTACTGTTGTATTAAATGGAGCAGGATTATTCGAAGTCGCTGTGTAATCGTCCTTTGTAAAAACTGTATTTATTGTACAACATCCTGATGGCGGAGATGAAGTTGGAATATTTTGATAAATTTCTCCATCAACCTGATCATTTAATAACCGAAGCTGGAAAACCTCTTGGGAAGGTTGTCCCACATGATTATAGACATCGAATGTACCTGTACTGATGGGTACTGTAACATTTGGGACACGTGAATCCTGCCATGTTTTACCGATTGGTGAACCGACCGGAATTGATGCAAGGTCAAGTGCAGCTAACCGAGGATTTGTATTTGCTGTATTATTCCCTGCAAAATATAGCCAGCCATCATTTCCAAATTCAATTTGTGAGAATTGAAAATCTTGAGGATTAGGCATATTTACTAGAGGATTGACAATGACAGATCTTAAATCAATAAATACCGGATTTACAATTGATAAATCCGCAAATTCAACATAAGGCGCTTCCGTGTGAGTTACGTAAAGATACTTTCCGTTGTTAGAAAACTCTATTCCGTGCGCTTGTGCTCGATTTAAGTCTCCCGATGGACTCAGTACAGTTGGTAACGCAATATACTTGGGATTTGGAAATGCCGGAATAGATGGAATAATATTTCCAGTAGCAAAATCAAGATCAACAACTACAACCCTATTATTTCCTGTTGGACCATCGGTTTGGTAAGGCAATGCAATTCGGTAATTCCCAAAATGGGGATCGGAAATATCAGAAATATTTACAATCTCCATTTCGGCTCTTGCAGAACCAAATAATTCGGTGTTTCCAGCATTGAAAAGAAAATTTGTTTCATAAGTAATGCCAGTTGAGGTTATGAGAAAGCGATCAAAACAACCTCCGATGAGGTTATTAATAAATAGAAATCTGCTACCGTTAGGATC
>CAZBYM010000218.1:0-6987 GCA_964495745.1 uncultured Chryseobacterium sp.
TGCTTTTTCCTGCGCCGTTATGTCCAATTAATCCAAGAACTTCTCCTCGACGCAACTCAAAACTTACGTTGCGTACTGCCCAGAATTCGTCCTTCTTCAAGGTCGATCTGGCCTTTGACCCAAAGCCAAACACTGATTTACTCACATCAACAAGTCCGTAGATAAGAGATTTCTTCAGGCTCTTGCTGAACTTCTTGCCAACACCTTCAACTGTCACGAGAATATCCCTTGTTTGCGCCATCAGCTTCCCATTCTTTCAATAAGTACTTCCATCGTAATGCGGTATAATACCATGCCTATGACGAAAAAGATTGCTACAACCCCGAAAGTAATGAGCATGTCTGAAATCATTACATCATTCGGGGAGCCTGTTATCCCTGATCGAATGAAATGAATCGATTGGCCAACCGGGTTGTACTTAAACAACCACTCGAACGAACTAAAGAACGGTTTGGGATAAATAACTGGAGTCAGGTACATGACAAACTGAAGTGCTGAAGGCATCACATATTGAACATCCTGAAACAAGAGAGACAATGGTAAAAGGAATAAACTGATTGTCATTCCAATCATGATCAGTTGAAGAGTAAATGGAATGTAGAGCAAACCCGCCCAACCCGGATTGATCCCCGAAAAAATCAGCACGGCCGCAATAATGACTGCACCAATTAATACATTGAACAGAATCTCATAAAATGCATTCACCAGAACTGCTTCGCGGGGAAAATTAATCTTGGTAAGTATCGGTTTATTGGCATTTACGGTTTGAAGCGGGATTAGCACAGATGCGGTAAATACCTGCCACAACGTTGTACCAATTACAACAAATACCGGATAGGGAATGACCGTTTTGGAGAACTGAACAATTTTCTGGTTATCCAGTATAATCCAAACAACTGATGTTGCAAGCGGTGGAAGGAACGCCCATAAAATTCCCAATAAACTACTCCTGTAGCGCGCCGTAATATTGCGCGACGCCAGCCGAAATCCCAATCCGTGGCTAAGAGGAAACTCTTTGAAAATACTTTTCCAGATAACAAAAAAATTATCTCCTGTTCCTCCAGGTGAATAAACTCTGACTTTTTGATGTTGATTTTCCAGCACGGCTATCAGTTATCAAATCTACATCAGGCGTTACTCTTGCCCGGTAGAATTATTTTATTGCTTATTTTTTCCGGATGGCGGCTTTTTTGAAGACTTTTCTCCATAGCTTCCGTATGAACCGTAAGTGCCATAGCCACCACTTCCATACGAACCATAACCGTATCCATAAGAATAACGATTATAGTAATATTTCGACTTTTTACGCTTCACGCCATTGAGAATAAACCCAAAGTGAGAAGTCTTGTTCATCTGCACAATTTCATGCGCATTGGCAATAGCATTCCGATAAGCAACTTTGGTATTCAATACGAAGATGGTTACATCTGCATGTTTCATCAATACCAAAGCATCTGTAATCAAGCCCACAGGTGGGGTATCAATAATCACATATTCGTAATGTTCTTTGCAATACGCAAGAAGGTTAGTGAGCGCTTTCGACACAACAATCTCAGAAGGGTTTGGAGGTAGTGGTCCAGCTAGAATTACGTCCAGATCTTCCTGATAAGTAGGCTTGATACATTCTTCCAAAGTGGTTTTTCCAATCGCAATTGTGCTAAACCCGATCGTATTCTCCATCCCAAGCCCTTTGTGTACCCTTGGTTTGTGCAAGTCAAGTTCAAGAAGAATTGTCTTCTTACCTCCCTTAGCCAGAATTCCTGCGAGATTAATTGAACAGAAGGTCTTTCCTTCTCCCGGCCCATTCGAAGTAATGACGATCACACCTCTTTGTGACTCACCAAGCATATACTGGAGGTTCGTTCGTACAGTTCGGAACGATTCTGCAATCGGTGACTTTGGATCAGTTTCAACTACAAGTTTGATATCCTCAAAAAGCGCTGTTTGTACTATTTCTCCAATAACAGGCAAGTGAGTTGCCGCCTTAAGTTCCTCAAAGCTTTCGATACGGGCAAAAAACATGATCCGGATGAAGACAATTACCAATGACAGAATAAATGCACCTCCAGCAAAATAATAGGTTATGACTCTTCGATCAGGCTTAACAATGCCCAGGTTTCTGGCCTTGTCGATGACCTTCGTTTCGGGTAATATTCCTGCACGTGCAATTACCGTAGTTGCTCTTTTCTGCAAAAGAAACAGGAACATTCCTTCATTGACTTTAAGATTCCTGTTAATATTTATTAATCCTCGTTGTTTGATGGGAATGTCCTGCAACTTCATAATGGACGTATCAATCTGAGTGTTGGTGGCTTTTATGTTCTCAATGATGGCCAGCCGATTGTTGCTGATATAAGTCAGCATATTGCTTCGATGACGTAAAATATTCGAATCCAGACTAATGAGTTCGGGATTCTCCTCTGTAGCCTGCTCACGCAAATCCGTATAACGCAATTGCATGGAATATAATTGGTTCACACTTTTGTCAAGAAACTCATCGCCAAAAGAGAAGAATGCAGCAGGTGGCAAAAACTGTGGATCTTTGTTTGTCCTGATGTAGTCTTCCAAATCATTGAGCAACTCAATCTGCAATTGAAGGCTGCGTTTTCGGTTATCAAATCCCATGTATTGCGAGAAGAACTGTTGACCTTCTTCCTCAAGGTTGATGATCACATTATCTTCCCTAAAAGTTTGAAGCGAGTCTTCAATATTGTTGAGTATGCTAGTTACTTCATCCAATTGCCGCTCAATGAAAAATACAGTATTCTGGTTAACTTCCAGACGTTGTTCCAAAGAATGTTCAACATAAACTTTGATAAGCGTGTCAAGAAACATCACCGCACGTTCCGGAATTACATCTTCTACTGAGATTTGTAGGATGTTCGTATACTCCGGCGACTCCACGCTCATCGATCCTTGATACTTTGAAACAAGAGACGATTTAGAATGAATCTGAATTTGATAATCGGCAAATGGCGTGGCAGGTTTACTCGCGTCTGTACCGCTTTTTTTCTTTACAAAAAGTAAGTGAAAATCCTCCGTAATCAAATCTTTCCCGAACTCTCCATTCGCTACAATCTCCTTTTCATTCTTCACATATTTCAAAGAATAGCTCGTTTCATCAAGTACCTTAAACCCCATTTTCTGTTCGTAAAAGCTTGGAGATATTTCCCCAACAATCGTTGTGAATGGTACACCGAGGAATACCTCCTCCGTCCTGACCCGTCCAACAATAAAATATGAAACATCGAAATTGAGTCGTTCAATAGTTGCACTGATTAGATCGTATGACATGAGAATGCGCTTCTCATTTGAGTTATCGATGTACGTCTTTACAGTTGGCCCGTAATAAGGATTGTCGGAAATAATACTTCCCTGTTTAATTTCATCATTAGAATGCAACAGGATTTGAGTGGTTGCCCCATAAATATTGGTTAGCTTGTACGTATAGAAGTTCCCAATGCCGAACCCCGCCGCCGTGATCAAGACAACGATCCACCAATTTTTGCGTAAAATCGACAATATCCGGGTAATATCCCCCTGTCCAATAATGCCTGCGGATTTGTTCATAATTTGTGTAAAGTTACTAATTAATCACCCGCATAAAAATCGAACCCTTTATGAATAAAAAACGTATAAAAATGAGGTATCTTTGTTTCCCTGTGATTAACCTTACGAAAAATCGTTGTTTATGAAGAAAATACTACTTGCAGCATTTGCACTATCTGCGTTCTTCACCGCGCATTCTGCGACTTTTACTTCCAACGTAGTTAGTGGCGATTGGAGCGTGATGGGATCATGGACTGTTGTTGGATTCGACGCTAATGGAATACCGGATCTGGATGATGATGTAACGATTGTTGCAGGTCATACTATTCGCCTTATGGGGCTTTCTGACTGTAGAGATCTAACAGTGAGTGCAGGCGGAACGTTGAACTACAACAATAAAACGCTATATATTCGGTCAAATTACGTACGCGCAGGAAGCACAACCGCTTCAGGTGTCCTCTATTTCTTCGGCAGTCTTAAGACGATTACTATTACGGGCACGTACAGTAACGGTGGTAACTGGAATTTCATGAACGGTTCCAACTACACGATTGCAGCAGGCGCAACTATTGTAAAAACCAATTACTTCTATGTTAATTCAGGTGCTGTGCTGACTAACCTTGCCGTTGTTAATCTGACTGGAGGATCCGTATCAACCAGTGGCACCGGCACTTTCATTAACGGTGTAAACGCCACACTTGCGGTTGCTCGTCCGTTTCTTGGCCCAGTTGCTAATTTTAATTTTTCTGCTGCTGGAAATATGATTCGCTATTCAAGCACTTTAACACCAAATATTCTTTTCACAACGTATCATCATCTTGACCTGATTAATACTGCGGGAACAAAGACATGGTCTGGCGGAACGCTTACAGTGAATGGCAATCTGAGAATATTCGCAGGATGTACTTTGAACTGTGCAAGTCAAGACATAAATCTGGGCGGAAACTGGGTTAACTTCTCAACTATTACCGCCACGAATCAGGCAACGATCAATTTTAATGGATCGGGTACGCAAACTATTAGCCGGACAACTGGGAGCATGGAAACATTCAACAACATGGCGTTGAATGGAACGGGAACTGTTACACTCGTAGACAGTATCACCTTGACGGGTGGTTTAAGTATCAATTCCGGTACACTGGATGTTTCGGCTTCAAACTTTAACATTCACTGCCGGGGAGATTTTAACGACAACGCAACATTCATCGGTAATTCCGGAACCGTGTTCATGGATGGTTCTATTCCGCAGAATATTGATGGTATCGGTGTTACCAGTTTCTATAACCTAACAATATCTAACGCCGCAGGAATTACCGTTAAATTCCCTAAAGACATCCGCAACATTCTTTATGTACAAACTGGAATGCTAAGCCCAAGTGTGCTTGGTTCAATTCGACTTGTGGCAACTAGTTCAACTGTCTGCGCGAAGATTGCACCATTGGGAGCAGGAGGATCGCTGGGTGGAACAAATTGGGTTATTCAAACATGGATACACGGCCCAGCAACAGCTTATTGGCAATATCTTGCTTCTCCTGTTGCGGGTAATAATGTAGGCGATTGGGACACAGATACACGTTTCTATATGAGCGGTGTTGGTGGTAACGAAGGAAATGCGTGTTGTCCGATTTTCAGGTCTGTAAGAACTTACAATGAACCTACGAATACTTATACCAATATTACTTCAACGGGTACTGCACTTACAGCCGGGCGTGGATTCATGATCTGGATGTCTGATAATATGGCCGGACTTGCTAGTCCGCTGGTTTATGACTCTCGAGGCTTACCAAATTCCGGAACAGTCAACCGCGCAGTTACTGCCGGTGGGACTGGTGCAGGATATAATCTGGTTGGCAACCCATTTGCATGCCCAGTAGATTATTCGGATGTGGTAGCCGCGTCAACTGCTACATTAAATGCGAGTTTCGTTATTCTTACTGAAAGTGGATCGTACGTTACTGATCCAAATGGCGGAGTAATTGCCGGAGGGCAAGGATTCATGTGTATTGCAACAGGCGGGGGAAATCTAACGTTCACTGAGTCTTGCAAAAACACTACTGCTAACCCAAATGTAATTCGTGAAGGAAATCCGGCTAACACTGTACGAATTCGTGCAGGAAATGAAGTGAACGGTTTAGGAGAAGAAACAACTGTGCGTCTTTCACCTGATGGCGACCGGTCATATGACGGAGCAATTGATTTGCCTTATCTGGCCTCTCCTTATGAAAATGCCACTCATATCTGGACAGGAAATGAATTTGGTAATCAGTTCCTGTTAAATGATCTTGGAGCAAGTGATGACCATTTGTTGATTCCGCTGTCTGTGGTTACGTCTTCTCCTGGAGTACAAACTCTTACTTTCAAAGGACTCAACACAGTTTCGGAATACAACTGTGCGTGGATAGAAGATTTGAATACCGGAGCGCGAATTAATCTGAATGAAGTGGACACGTATTCGTTTGAAGAAAACGAATTAGGTGTAACACGCAATTTCATTCTCCACTTTGAGCGCACAAATGACTGCACGTTTGATTTACAAGCCACACAAGCTTCACTTGATGCCCAAACCAATGTCTATGTTAATGCTGGACAAGTTTATGCTCAGTTTGATTTTGGAGATGAGGAAATTGTTCAGGTTAGTATGTTTGACCTGAGCGGCAGAATGGTGATGGGAGAAACTACAATGAATGTTACGAAACAAACAGTTGCTCTTGAGAATCCCGGATCACATGGAATTTATCTTGTGCGCATTGTTAAAGGAAATGAAGTGACAACCAAGAAGTTTTATTATTAATCTCGAAGCGAATCATGACGAATCGTCACTATAAAATAGCTGCATCACTCATCTTGTTTTTATTGGTGTGTGTTGTTGCAATGGACGCTCAACCACCTCCACCACCACCAGAAGAGCCGCCTTGTTGGCCACCTCCTTGTGTTCCTGTTGATGGCGGATTGCTATTCGCTGTAGGTGCAGCTGCGATCTATGGCGGCAAAAAGCTTTACAGTTCCTTCAAATCGAATAAAGGAGAGTAATCCGGATGAAATTCGGAGCTCAGGAGAAGAAACTAATTCGTTTCCTTGGATTATTTATTGGCCTATATGCGATCTGGATGATGCTCTATCAATGGGTCATTCATCCTTGGGAAAAATTGGATACCCTTGTCATCAACGATTCTTCGCTCTGGGCATTGTGGTTGTTAAATACAATCGGATTCGAAACTTTTCTTGGCGATAACGAAACGATACGCACTATCGGGATTGCAGGAACTCATGGTTTATGGATAGGAGATCCTTGTAATGGCCTTACACTCTTTGCCTTGTTCTCATTGTTCATCGCTGCCTATCCAGGACCGTGGAAACATAAAGCCTGGTTTATTCCTTTGGGCGTGACGCTCGTTCATGCGATGAATATTATTCGCATCGCTTCACTTTGCATAATCA